>CANGYM010000018.1 GCA_947458145.1 Alphaproteobacteria bacterium
GCTCTTTGCTGGAGGATTTTCCCGAAGCCTTTTTCGATCAAATTTTTATTTTGTTTCCCGATCCTTGGCCAAAAACACGCCATCACAAACGACGATTGGTGAGTGAGCATTTCCTCACACGGTTGAAGTGTGTCTTGAAACCCTCAGGCTTTCTGGTTTTGGCGACGGATCATGATCATTACGCCCAGCAGATCAGGGATGCTGTTGAAAAAACCATACCTGGACAATGGGTAACCCCAGACCCCTTGATGGTCACAACATCCTATCAACAAAAAGCCCACAACGCCGGCAGAGCCATCACGGTGATGAAGAGGCAGTTTTCAGGATCAAATGATTCGCTGACTTTTGCCGTGGGGTGATTTACAGTCAGGGGCGTTTTGAACATCATTTAGGTTTTTTTATGGGCAGCCCTGTTTGGCACATTGTGGATGCTTCGGGTTATATTTTTCGGGCGTATCATGCGCTCCCCCCCATGAATGCCCCCGATGGGACACCGGTGAATGCGGTGTATGGATTTTGTTCCATGATGTTAAAGCTGATGAAGGATGTCGGGCCCCAGCACGTTCTGGTGGTATTCGATGCCAAACGTCATACGTTTCGTCAGGATCTGTATCCTGAATATAAAGCCCATCGTCCGGACGCCCCCGCGGATCTGGTGCCCCAATTTTCCCTGATTCGTCAGGCGGTGGAGGCCATGGGATTGTTACCCCTAGAGCAAGAGGGATTTGAGGCCGATGACCTGATCGCCACACTGGCCACAATGTTGGTGGCCGAAGGGGAGCGCGTCTGTATCCTGTCGTCTGATAAAGATTTGATGCAGCTGGTGCAGCCCTCTGTTTTTATGATGGACCCCCTGAAAAATAAAATTATTGAGCGGGATCAGGTTTTTGAAAAATTTGGTGTGTATCCGGAAAAGGTTATTGATGTTCAGGCCTTGGCAGGGGACAGCAGCGATAACATCCCTGGGATTTCTGGCATCGGCCTGAAAACGGCGGCGGAATTGATAACGTCCTTTGGTTCTTTGGATGCCTTGTTGGATAATGCCGGCACCATTGCGCAGCCCAAACGGCGGGAACGTTTACTGCAGGGGGCGGACATGGCGCGATTGTCCCGCGAATTGGTGCGGTTGCGCTGCGATGTCCCGTTATCACAATCGCCGCAGGAATTGGTGCGGCAGGTGAATTATGCTTCTTTTTTATCCTTTTTACAAACAATGGCGTTTCAGTCCTTGGTGCACCGCTTGGGTGTGCCGGATCATACAGAAAAAACATTTGTGTATCGCCCCATCCAGTCTGATGGGGATGAGGCGGGGTTGAGACATAGCATCCTAAGCCACGGCCTGTGCGGCTTTATGGTGACGGATTCGGGTGTTGATGTTTGCGCCGATAAAGATAGCGTCTGGAACTTGTCTTGGTCACAGGCGCAAAGGATTTTGCCGCCATTGTTTTCTGATCTTAGTATTCGTTGGGTCAGCCATGATGTCAAGGCCCAGATGCACCGTCTGCGCCTTCAGGGCTTGAGTCTAAAAACTCTGCCGCACGATACCATGGTGATGGGGTATATTTTGGCGATGACAGGCCAAACGTTAGAGGCCGCCGCAGGACAGCACCTCAATCACAGGTTCAGCAACATCGCCGGAGAGGAGGCCTTTCTGATCTGGCATTTGTTTCCTGTGTTGCAGCAAAAATTGGCGACCGCCCGCAGCATGACGGTGTATGAAACCATGGATCGTCCCCTGATTTCTGTTTTGGCCCAGATGGAAGAGGCCGGCATTGCCGTGGACACGGGGATTTTATCGTCCCTAAGTCAGGAATTTGGGGCGCAGATGGAACAACTGCAGGACCGCATTTATTTACAGGCGGGCCATCCCTTTAACATCGGATCCCCGAAACAATTATCCGAGGTTTTGTTTCAGGAAATGAAGCTCACCCCTGGTCAGAAAAGTTCAAAAACCGGTTCGTTTTCCACAGGTTCAGATGTTCTGGAAGCCTTGGTGGAACAGGGGCATGGCATTGCCCAAGATATTTTAGAGTGGCGTCATTATGCCAAACTGAAAAACACCTACACTGACGCTCTGCCCCAGATGATTGATGAACAGGGGCGCATTCATACAACGTTTTCCTCGACAGTCACCGCCACAGGCCGCCTGAGTTCCAGCGATCCCAATTTGCAAAACATTCCTGTGCGCAGTGCGCAGGGCCAAAAAATACGCACCGCATTTTATGCCCCGTCCGGATCGGTTTTGATGTCCTGTGATTATTCCCAAATCGAGCTGCGATTGCTGGCCCATTTGGCGGATATTGAAACCCTGCAACAGGCCTTTCACAGCGGAGGGGATATTCATACCGTCACAGCGCATCATGTTTTCGGTGTCCCCCTCAACGATGTTACGCCGGCCATGCGCTATCGGGCCAAGGCCGTAAACTTTGGCATGATTTATGGCATTACCCCCTTTGGTTTGGCAAAGCAGCTGGGGTGCAGCAAAGCTGAGGCCAAAACCATCATGGACGCCTATTTCTCCCGTTACCCAGGGATACAAAGCTATATGACCCGCGTTTTGGAAAAAGCTCGACAGGATCACAGCATCACAACCCTTTTTGGGCGACGCATTCCCCTTTCGGGGTTGGGGGATGCCAATCCCATGCGTCGGGCCTTTGCCGAGCGGGCGGCCATCAATGCGCCCCTGCAGGGGGCGGCGGCGGATTTAATCAAACGCGCCATGATTCGCGTGGCGGAAGTTTTAAAAGGGTATAACGCCCAAATGATCCTGCAGGTTCATGATGAATTGGTGTTTGAAGTGCCCGAAGGTGAACAAAAAGCCCTGCTGCCCCTGCTGGTGAAAACCATGGAAATGGCCCATTTGCCGGATTATGTTTTAAACGTTCCCTTGGTGGTGGACACGACGGTGGGATCGCGGTGGGGATAAAGATTTTTTTAAAAGGTGCCCTCTGTCAGGGTCAGTTCCATAACCTCCCCCTTTTTCAGGGGCAGGTCAGCGAGATGATAGGGACCATAGGCTGTGCGAATCAGGCGCGTCACAGGATAGCCCAAATAATCAAAAACGCGCCGGATTTCCCGATTTTTCCCCTCGGTTAACGTCACACAGACCCAGCTGTGTTCGGCAGTTTCCCGCTCTATGGCAATGCCAAATGCCTGATAGCGCATGCCCTGAATCACCATGGGGCGCGTGAGGGTGCGTTTGTCTGCATCGCTCAGATGCCCCCAAAGACGCACCCGATAACGCCGAATCATGGCTGTTTTGGGATCTTCCCATGTTTTTTTTAAGGTGGGGCTGTTTGTTAGCAGCAACAACCCTTCTGTTGTGTAATCCAGCCGCCCAATATAGTGGGTTTGCTGCAGCGATGAGGGAAGATAATCATAAAGGGTCGGTCGCCCCTCTGGGTCATGACGGGTTGTTAGACATCCGTCAGGCTTGTAAAACGCCCAAAGGCGTGGGGTTTCTGTTGGGGGCAAGGTTCGCCCCTCAACCGTGATGATGGCCTCCGGATCAACCAGTTCGGCGACATTATCCATCCGTTGGCCATTGACGGTGACCTTGCCTGCCCTGACCAAGCCTTCGGCCCCCCGTCGGGATCCGATGCCCCGATGGGCCAAAACTTTGGCGATTTTTTCTTTTTTCACAAAAAAACCACGTTAAAAATTTCTTCCGATACGAAATTCAATTTCTTGGTCGTATCGCTCATAATCCTCAACAATCGGGGCGGATGCCTCAACAGAGGCATAATAGGGACCAAAATTTTTGCCCACACGGACGCTGAGGGGGACAAACCAATCGTTGCTTTGTTCGTAATTTATCTGAGAATCAGATTGGATACGAACATGCCATTGATCGGGCAAGTTAAGGCGAAACGTAGGCGTTACGATCAACAGGTTAACATCATCCCGACCGTTGTCTTCTGCCAACGAAAACTGATTGCGCAGGGTCAGGCCCGTAAAGCTTCCCTCACCAACATCATAAAGATCCCGAGAGTACGACAGGGCGGGGCCCAACTGCCAGCGACCATCCCCCAGTTGATCCTGTCCTGCGGTGGGAATAATCAGGTTTGATCCTATGGCAAATCGGTTTTTATCATCAACGGTCACCAAAAACGATTGCAGGGTTGTGTCCCCTGATCCCCCGTCATAGCCGCCATCGCGATTATCAGGGCTGGTTCTGTTGTTCATCCGCCAGGCTGCAGTGGAAACATTGTTGTTGAGAAACAACTCTTGGTCAAAATGGTAAGCAAAATCGGACCTAAGGGTGACTTGGTGGTCCTCTTTATCCTTAGGAAGGTTTCGATAACGATACCGCACATCCACGCGGTCGCTGGCCCGTGTTTCGTGATCCCCACTGATTTTGGGTTTATTATCAGCGTTTGCGGAGGAACCCGCAAAAAACAAAAGACCAAAAACAAAGACTAGGAAAGCAACAGGCATAAAGGGTCCTCAAGATGGGCCTTAAAGGACTGCAAAAACGCAGCCCCCACAGCACCATCCACGACGCGATGATCGACGGACAGAGTGCAGGACATGATGGTTTTGACCACGGGGTTGTCTTTGTCATCGGGAACAAAACGGCGCTCTCCGGCACCCACGGCCAAAATGCCCCCTTGGGGGGGATTCACAATGGCGGCAAAGTGGGAAATGCCAAACATGCCCAAATTCGAAAGGCTGAATGTGCCCCCTTGAAACTCTTCGGGCAGCAATTTTCCGGCTTTGGCCCGTGCGGCCAGATCCTTGATTTCCGATGAAATGGCAATCAGGGATTTTTCATGGGCGCGGCGGATGATGGGGGTAATCAAACCACCGTCAATGGCCACGGCCACGGAAATATCGGGCCATTCGTAATAGTGCAACATCCCATCCTGCCACGATGCGTTGGCCTGTGGGACGGCAACCAAAGCCTGCGCAATGGCTTTGAGGATAAAGTCATTGACCGTCAGTTTATAGGTAACGTTGGGCCGGCCATTTAATTGGGCTCTCAAAGCCATGGCCGCATCCAAAGCCACATCCACCGTTAAATAAAAATGGGGGACAGTTTGCTTGGATTCACTCAGACGCTCGGCAATCACCTTGCGCATGGTGGTGGCTTTTTCTTGGCGGGCAGGGGGCATGCCAAAGGCAGCCACGGCTGGTGAAGGGGATTTTTTCTCTGCGCCACCAGTGGCTTTGGCGGACAAAACATCGTTTTTGACAATACGGCCACGGGGGCCTGTGCCTTTCAGGGCCTTTAAATCAACACCTTTTTCTTTGGCCAGGCGACGCGCCAAGGGAGAGGCAACAACTCTTTCGGATGAGGAGGCAACAACAGCCGAAGGGGCAGGGGAGGGGGCTGTGGATGCAGAGACAGGTGCAGCAGGGGCCACAGGCGCTGGCTCCGATGAAGGGGTTTTGGGGGGAATGGAAAGAGAGTCTGCCGTTTCCCCTTCCTCCAGAAGCATGGCAATGGGAGTGTTGACGGCCACACCTTCGGATCCTGCGGGGATTAACAGGGCCCCAATCACGCCTTCATCTACAGCCTCAACCTCCATGGTGGCCTTGTCTGTTTCGATATCGGCCAAAATCTGACCGCTTTTGACAACATCACCCACAGAAACGTGCCATTTGGCCAAGGTTCCCTCTGTCATGGTCGGGGACAGCGCGGGCATCAAAACGGGAATGGACATGGTTTGAAAACTCACAAAACACAAATAACAGCTTCCTTTACCCGTAAAGCACCCCAAAGGGAGTGTCAAGATTTACGGGACAGGGTGTCAGGGTTATTCATTAATTTTATAATCAGGCAGGCACAGTGTAGAAAATGATGATTTTAGAATGGGGAAGGCTAAAAGGAGGCTAAGGGAAAAGCGGGCTGCCCATGAAGAAAAAAGGATAAAATGTTGTTGGTGAATGGTGATTTTTTCTATATACAAAAAGTCTCACGGTAGTCTAAACGCTTTTCAGCGGGGGGATCATGGCAGCGGAACAAGCGGCAGCGGCAACGCCTTATGTGCTTCATGTTATTGATGTGGTTGCTTTTGGCATTATTGCAACCTCTGCCATTGTGGCGTTATTCAGGGGCTTTACCCGAGAGTTTTTTGGTGTGGGCGCTTGGATTGCCGGCCTTTTTGCGGGAGCCTACGGCACAAAAGCCACGTTTCATTTTTGGAAAGAATTCCTGCAAAATGACCTGTTGGCCAACATTACGGGTTTTATTATCTTTTTTATTCTAACCCTGACGCTTTGCATGGTTATCAGCCAGAAAGTCGTTAAGCGTCTGGGGGACAGTCCCCTGAACATTCTGGATCGCAGTGTGGGCTTTCTGTTTGGCTTTGCCCGTGGTATGGTGATTTTGGGATTATGTTATTTGGTGATTTCCAGTTTTGCCAAAACGGACGAGGATCTGCCAGCCTGGGCCAAGCAATCCAAATTTTTGCCACAAATTCAACAAACGGCAAAACTGCTCGTGACAATGATGCCCTATGATGACAAGCCCAAAAAAGACAAAGACGGCAAGCCCATTGATCCCAACGCCAAACCGGGTGAAGAGGCTTCCCCCCAAGAATCCCCTGACAAAGGGGATACACCAGAAGAAACAGAAAAAGAGCCTGACTATAATGGTGCGCAGCGCAACGAAATGGATCAGTTGGTGGATACGGTTGATGAACAGTAATCAGGTTTGCCCTTTATGACGGATCGCTTGGGCGAAGAATGTGGCGTTTTTGGCATCTGGGGCTGTGAAGAGGCCGCGGCCCATACGGTTCTGGGTTTGCATGCCATGCAGCACAGGGGGCAGGAGGCTGCGGGGATTGTCTCTCTTCAAAACGACACGTTTCATTGTCAAAAGCACGCGGGACTGGTGGGGGATGCCTTTTCCTCGGAAGATGTTATGGGGCAGCTTCCGGGTATGGCCGCCATCGGGCACGTGCGTTATTCCACGACAGGGGACAGTTCCCCCCAAAACATTCAGCCCTTTTATGCCGAGTTGTTCACCGGTCCCGTGGCTTTGGCCCACAATGGGAATCTGACCAATGCCCTGACCTTGCGCCATGATTTGGTCCAAAAAGGCCATATTTTTCATTCCAGTTCGGATACTGAGGTTTTGCTTCATTTGATGGCGCGACCTCAGGAATTTTCAGGAAGTTGGAAAGAAACCCTCAAACACGCTTTGTTGCAGATCGAGGGGGCGTATTCCTTGGTTATGCTGACGCGGGGGGCTCTTTATGGGATCCGGGATCCTTGGGGGCTGCGTCCGTTGGTTCTGGGGCAGCGGAATGGGACCTTTGTTTTGGCCTCGGAATCCTGTGCGCTTGATATCATGGGCGCAACATTGATTCGGGATGTGGCCCCGGGGGAGCTGATCACCATTGATGCCTCTGGCATGAAGAGTGAAATTTTGCTGCCCAAGGCGCCGTCAAAGTTTTGTATTTTTGAATATATTTATTTCTCCCGTCCTGACAGCGTGCTGGAAGGGAACAGCGTTTACGAAGTCCGCAAAAATATCGGCCGATACTTGGCCGAGGAAAATCCAGTGGCGGCTGATGTGGTTGTGCCTGTTCCGGATTCGGGTGTTCCGGCCGCTTTGGGATATGCAGAACACTCTGGCATTCCCTTTGATTTGGGGATCATTCGCAACCACTATGTGGGGCGGACCTTTATTGAGCCCACACAGAGCATCCGCTTGCTGGGCGTGAAACTGAAACACAATCCCAACAAAATGTTTTTACAGGGGAAGCGGGTGATTTTGGTGGATGATAGCATCGTGCGCGGTACAACATCTATGAAGATTGTTTCTATGGTTCGATCGGCGGGGGCCACAGAGGTTCATATGCGCATTGCCAGTCCCCCCACAACCCATTCATGTTTTTATGGTGTGGACACCCCCAGTCGGGATCACCTGATGGCTGCCCATTTGTCCACACAGGCCATGGCGGAAAAAATCGGCGTGGACAGCTTGGCCTTTATCAGCTTGGATGGTCTGTATCGCGCCGTGGGGCAATCTGGGCGGGATGCCGCTGTCCCCCAATATTGCGATGCATGCTTCACAGGGGATTATCCTATCCCCCTGACAGATGTTGCCAAGTGCCTCGTTTAACGCAAAGGAGAATCGTATTATGGGACTGAGTTTTTGGCATTTGATGGTTGTTTTGTTTGCCATTGTCATTTTGTTTGGTCGAGGGAAAATATCCAGCACCATGGGGGATGTGGCTAAAGGTATTCGCACCTTTAAGCGGGAAATGGAGCGCGAAGATGATACCGCTGAGGATAAAAAGCCCGTGGCCGCCCTGTCCAAAGAAGAATCCACCACCGCGGCTTTGACGGAAAAAGAGCATCAAAAACATTAACATAAGAGTCAGCCAGCATGCAAAGAATAGCCCTGGGGGTGAATATTGACCACGTGGCGACCCTGCGCAATGCGCGGGGCGGGGTTCATCCTGACCCTGTGCGGGCTGCCCATTTGGCCGTTCAGGCTGGCGCGGACAGCATAACCGTTCACCTGCGCGAGGATCGCCGTCACATCAGTGATCATGACGTGGCTGCCCTGATTCGTCACACGGATTGTCGGATCAATTTGGAAATGGCCGCCACAGCAGAGATGCTGACCATTGCCCAAACGTATCGGCCCTTTGCGGTGTGTCTGGTGCCCGAAAAACGGCAAGAGCGCACCACCGAGGGGGGGCTGGATCTGCATGCTATGAAAACCATTTTACCCTCTTATATCCGTGATTTACAATCCTGTGGTATTCGGGTTTCCCTGTTTATCCATCCCGATGCTGCCGCTGTGGCTTTGGCGGCTGAGATGGGGGCGGATGTGGTGGAACTTCATACCGGCATCTACTGCGATGCCCATCACGACCGTGACCGCCAGACGGCCTTGACCCAGATCAAAAATGCGGCTGAATCCGCCAAAAACCACGGCCTGATGTGTCATGCTGGCCATGGTCTGAGTTATGCCACCGTGCGTGAGATTGCCATGATTCCCGCCATTTCAGAGCTCAACATAGGGCATTATTTGATGGGGGAGGCTCTGTTCTGCGGGCTAGAGCTGAGCATTCACAAAATGCGCCGCATTTTGGACGAAGCGCGGGGCTTGGCCCTGTGATTGTGGGCGTTGGCACCGATATTGTCAGCATTGCCCGCGTGGCCCGTTTGATGCAAACCTTTGGTGATGCGTTTTTAAACCGTGTTTTTACCCCAGAGGAGCAACGACCCCAAGCTTCCCCCGCCCATTACGCCAAACGCTTTGCGGCTAAGGAGGCTTTGCTCAAGGCCTTGGGGACGGGGTTACGCGCGGGGATGTCTTGGCAGGATATCAGCGTGACAAAAACCGATTTAAACCAGCCGCTTTTGCAGGTTTCTGGCGGGGTGGCCAAAAACCTGCCCCACGGCGCACGGCTGCATGTCAGTTTGTCCGATGATGCCGGCATGGCCATGGCTTTTGTGGTGGTGGAAACACCTTAACAGGTGACCTTGACAATAGCATGCTTCTGGGGCCATGCTCTGAACGTGCGTTCATCTTTTCAAAACAGGAATCCCCATCATGTATACCCTTTATTCTATGCTAGGATCGTGCTCTATGGCCGTTCATGTTTTGCTGAATGAAGTTCAGGCGCCCGTAACCTTAAAAAATGTTGCTGGCCCCACACGGCCCGCGGAATACTTAGAAATTAACCCCAGAGGCAGTGTTCCCACGTTGGTTGACGGGGATTTTGTTTTGCGCGAAGGGGCCGCCATTTTGATCACGTTGGCGGAAAAGCATGGCAGCCCCCTTTTGCCGGCCTCTGGACGGGACCGTGCGCGGGCCCTGGAATGGCTGGCTTTTGCCAATGCCACCATGCACCCCGCGTATTCCCGCGCTTTTTTTATGCACCGTCATTTGGGGGAGGATGCCAAAAATAACCCCCTGTATGATGCCGTGATCGCCTCGATTCAGGGATTGTGGAACGACGTGGAAAGCACGTTGCAAACCCAAGAGTATGTTTGCGGAAAATCGTGCACCTTGGCAGACATTTTGTTGACGGTCATTGCCAACTGGTCCCCCAATTTGCAACAGCCCGTGACGTTTGGTCCAAAAACTAAGGGATTGTTCCAGCGTGTTGTGGCCCGCCCTGCGTATCAGCAGGCCCTGAAAGAGGAAAATGTAACCTACAAAGTCGCGGCTTAAGGCCATAGCACCTTAGGGGGGTGTGCCCACCCCCCTTTATCGTTCCATCAAAGTTATCATTATGTCGTTTGCGTTTCCTGAAATTTCCCCCATTGCTGTGACAATCCCCCTATATTTTGTGGATGTGCCTATCCGTTGGTATGCTTTGGCGTATTTGGCGGGGGTGTTGGTGGGGTGGCGTTATTTGATGGTGTTGTCCCGTCGTCCTGCGTGCCGCATGGCCCCCCCTGTGTTGGAGGATTTTTTGCTGCCGGCCACCCTGTCCATCCTGTTGGGCGGCAGGTTGGGGTATGTTATTTTTTATCAATGGCCCTATTTTTCAGATCACTTTTGGAACATTTTCAAGGTCTGGCAAGGCGGCATGTCCTTTCACGGCGGCTTGATTGGCATGATCATCGGCGGCTGGTGGTTTTCGCGAAGACGGGCCCTGCCGTATCTGCATTTTACAGATCATTTGGCCATCGTCGCCCCCATCGGCATTTTTCTGGGACGTTTGGCCAATTTTGTGAATGGGGAACTTTACGGCCGTATCACGGATGTTTGGTGGGCTGTGCGTTTTCCCGCAGGGGATTATTTGCCCCGTCATCCTTCTCAGCTTTACGAGGCCGCTTTGGAGGGGGTTTTTCTCTTTGCGCTTCTCAGCATCATGGCTTTATTTCCCAAAATTGTGGCTCGCCACGGTCTGCTCAGTGGAACCTTTTTGGCCGTTTATGGTCTGGCCCGTTTTAACGTTGAATATTTCCGCGAACCGGATCCCCAATTGGGTTTTGTGTTGGGATCTCTGTCCATGGGTCAGATTCTTTGCATGCCGCTGATCTTTTTTGGGTTGGTTTTGATTGTTCGCGCTTTGCAGCGCCCCAGGCCCCTTTAATGGTTTTGGGAAAGATTTTAAAAAGAGGAGAGCCGTCATGAAAACGAAAAAAGCCGTGGTTTTGGGATTGTTGTTTCTGTTGGTGGTGGTCGGTATTTTTGCAGTCTGGGGGTATATGAGCAGTCAAGTGGAGCAATCCCCCTATACCGTGATATCCCAAAATGGGGCCATAGAGGTGCGGGATTATCCCCCCATGATCGTGGCTGAGGTGATAACGACGGGGCCGCGGGATCAGGCCATTCGGTCCGGATTTCGCCTGTTGGCGGATTATATTTTTGGCAATAATCAATCCCAATCGGACATTCCCATGACGGCCCCTGTAACGCAACAATCCGGCGAGTCCATTCCCATGACGGCCCCCGTGACACAAACCGCCGTAGAGGGGCAGTGGCAAACGCGATTCATGATGCCCGCGGCCTATACCATGGATTCCTTACCCAAACCTGTGAAGGATCAGGTGCAGCTGCGGCAGGTTCCCCCAAAACGGTTTGTGGTGATTCGTTTTTCGGGCCTCCCCTCAGAAGAGGACCTGAAACAAGAACAAGACAACCTCAAATCCGCCATCCAAAGCCAAAACCTAACGGCCATTTCGGGTCCCATTTATGCGTTTTTTAACCCGCCGTGGACCCTGCCCCCCATGCGGCGTAATGAAATCATGATCGAGATTGAAAAACCGGCAGAATAAGGGGCAGGGGGATTATTTCCCGTCCCGTAAAACAGCTTTCACGTCTCTGCTGAGGGCTTGGGTGATGGCGGAAAGAACATCCTCAATGGTTTTTTCCGACAAGGTTTTATCAGAATCCTGCAGCGTTAACCGCAGCGCGATGGATTTTTGGCCCTCGGGAACGTGGGGGCCTTGGTAAACATCAAACACCTCTAAGTGTTGCACCAGAGGTTTTCCCGCTTTCATAAGGCTTTTTTTCAGCACGCCATAGGCAATATCTTGGGGGATGAAAAAAGCCAAATCCCGATAAACAGGGGGATAGGGCTGGGGTTGGTAACGGTCTTTTTTGGGACGTTTGGCTGGCAAGCGATCGATAAAAATTTCAGCCATGGCAACGTGCCGAACGCCCTCCAAATGGGCAAACACAGACGGATGCAGGGCGCCAAAATAGGCCACGGGCTGTTTTGGACCCAATCCCCATCCCAAAGATTGACCTGGGTGATAAACAGCGGGTAAGCCCGAAGAGAATCCAGTCAGGGACTCCGCATCATACCCCCACAGGGCCAGAATGTCGGCCACCATGCCTTTGATGGCAAAAGGATCCGCCCCCATCTGTGGCCCGCGCCACGTTTTTTGGGGGGCTGCCCAACATAGAAACGCCAGACTGTTTTCCTGACGACGCCCAGGGTATATGGGGCCCACTTCAAACAGATGGGTTAGTCCCGTGTTGTGGCGGGCATTATAATCCGCCGTTTTCAACATGGTGGGGATTAAGGATGGACGCAGCACGTCCAGGGCCTCGCTGATGGGATTCAAAAGCCCCACAACCTCCGTATTGTCCCCAAGAGCCTGCAGCCAATCCCGTGACGTAAAGGAAAAGGACAGGGTTTCATGATACCCCTGATGACACAAATACGCGGCGGCTTGGGATTGGGGGGGGCGGACAGGTGTCGGGGTCATGGGCGGCAAGGCCAGAGAGGGCAGGGATGTCATACCCACGACGCGCAGGACCTCTTCCACCAAATCCTCTGGCCGCGAGAGATCAAAACGCCACGAAGGGGGCATCACCCCATTCCCGTCCCATACACATCCCAAATCCGTCAAAATTTTCCGAATCCGACCCTCTTCACAAGGCATGTCTGTTAGGCGTGATACCAAAGCGGGATCAAAGGGGATGGCAGAGCGTTGCGGCAAAAATTTAGGTTCGGATAACGTCTGAAGGCCCACCACGGTGCCGCCGGTAAGACTTTGAATATCCGCAATGGCCCGATAAAGGCCCGTCAGGGTTGATTCGGGATCCACGCCCCGCTCAAACCGCATTCTGGCGTCAGAGGTTAACGACAAAGCCTGTCCCGCGCGGGCAATCACGGCGGGTTGAAACCATGCGGATTCCAGTAAAATCCGGCGCGTTTGTGGGGTGCATGCTGTTCTTTTCCCCCCTAATATGCCGGCCAGACTGATAATCCCCTGTTCATCGGTAATGACCAGAGCCCCAGCGGGCAGGGTGTAGGATTGATCATCCAGACCCTCAAAAATCTCCCCCGCCTCAGAAAGGCGCAGGGTGATATCCCCCACAATCGTCTCCGCATCAAAGGCATGAAGGGGGCGATTGTACGCATGACCGATGATGTTGGTGATATCAACAATGCCAGAAATAACCTTCAGGCCCGCAGTCCGCATCCGTTTTTGCCAAAAGGGGGATGTGTCTGTGTTTGTCACCCCATCAATCAGCGCCAAAGAAAAAAGAGGGCAGGCCTCTGGGGCCAGATTATGAACGCGGGGCAGGGGCTTTTGGGTGTGAAAAGAGGGGGTATTCACAGTCAGGGGCCGTAGTTTACCAAACCCCGCCGCCGCCAGATCACGGGCCACCCCATAAATGCCAAAGCAATCCCCCCGATTGGGGGTGATGGCAATATCAAACAGGGTATCGTTGATTCCCAGGGCCTCAGCCACCGATAGCGTCAGCGGCGTTTCAGGGGGCAATTCGATGATGCCCTGACCATCGGTGCCAAGACATAACTCGGCGGCCGAGCACAGCATACCATGACTGTCCACCCCCCGAATGGAGGATGCCTTCAGGGTGATCTGCAGCCCAGAAACAAAAGTCCCCGGAAGGCCCAAAACGACTTTCAGGCCCGCTCTGGCATTGGGGGCACCGCAGACAATCTGCAGGTCTTTGTGGTGCTGTGTTTCCACGCGGCAAATTTGCAATTTTTCTGCGTTGGGGTGGCGCTCGCTCGAAAGAATGTGCGCGGTGCAAAAGGGGGCGAGGGTTGAGGCTGGATCCTCTAAAGATTCAACCTCCAGCCCCAGAGCGGTGAGCCCCGTTGCAAGATCTGAAGGAGACGCGGTGGTTTCCAGAAAATCAAACAACCAAGATGCGGGAATTTTCATGGGCAACAATCTATGAAACGGACAGAAAAAAGCGTTGTGACTGTGGCAAAAACTTCCCCCCGCGTCAATGCGCTAAGCGTAGCCTTTAGGGTAGAATCGGTGCGGGATCTGATTAAGAATCTTGCCAGAGACGCAAAAGCCCCTTATACCAAAAGAAAGCCGATCTTTTCGAAGACTGAACATTTTTAGACGAGTTGACACCATGGATATTGTTTTGAAAAAGGAAGAAGGACTGCTGCGGGAATTTTCGGTAACAGTCTCCTATGATATGTTTTTGGCCCAAGAGCGCGAGCGCATCGCCTCGGTTTCCAAAATTGTTAAACTGGATGGTTTTCGTCCTGGAAAGGCCCCTGCCGCGCTGGTCAAGGCGCAATATGGCGACCGTATCAAGGGCGAGGTTTTTCGGGATCTTTTTGAAAAAACAACCAAAAAAATCATTGCTGAGCACGGCCTGAATGTCGCTGGCCCCGCAAACATCGACATTGAAACGTTCAAAGAAAAAGAGCCCATCGTTTTTTATTGCGCGTTGGAAGTGATTCCCGATGCCCCCCTGATTGATGTCAAGTCCTTGGATATCCCCAAATATGTTTTCTTTCCCTCTGCGGAGGAGATTGAGGGAAGAGTTAAGAGAATAAAATTTCTTCTCTCAGAAAGAACATCCTTAGATCGTCCCGCTGAGTACGGGGACACCGTGATTTATCGTGAATTTGCCTTTGATCATGAAACGGGCGCTCAGGAAGAGGGTGAAAATCGTTTTTTTGCAACCCTTTCAGAGGATAATCCGGATACCCATCGGTTTTTGGGACGTTCGGCTGGGGATCACTTTCATTTTGATCGTCCCTGCACCGAAGATCACGATCATGACCATGGTCCCGACCATCGCCATGTGAGTGTTTTGGACGTTGTGTCCCTCTCTGATCCCATGCAGGACGAGCGCCTGAAAAAGACGTTTGAGGCCGAAGGCGTAGAAGAGGGCCTCTACAATGGGGCAAAAGCCGAATTGATGACGGAAAAACGTGAATTTTCAGACATGAATCGTCGGGTTGCCTTGTTAGAAACGCTGGAAAACCGTTACGTGTTCCCCCTGCCCCAGGTCATGATCGAAGCTGAAAAAAAACAAATTCTTGAGGGCGCGTCGCGGGGCAGTTTTGAAGGTTTAGAAACAGAAGAATCCTTGGAAAAAATGGCCAGACGTCGTGTGGCCTTGGCCTTTTTGTTTTTAAACTATGGTCGCGTTCATAATATCCAAGTTAACAATCAAGATCTGGCCCAAGCCATTTTCAAGGATGTTGATGGTGATAAAAAACAGTTTGCTAAGGCGGTTGAGTTCCTTAAAAACAACCAACAACAATTGGCGGCGCTTAAAAACAACATTTTGGAAGACAAGGTTATTGACGCCCTTTTGGAGAATATCGCCGGATCAACCCGTTATATCCTTTTTAGGGATTTTCTTTTAGAAAGACAGGCAGCCTCTTCTCAAGCCATAAAAAATTCCGCGGAGTAAACCCAGCCCATGATCTATTCCCCTTCGTCCTCTCTTATGATGCCGTCCTCCCACCCTTTGGATGTGGCGTCTAACTTGGTTCCCATGGTTGTTGAGCAAACCAATCGGGGGGAGCGTGCCTTTGATATCTTTTCCAGATTGCTCAAAGAGCGGATTATTTTTTTGGTGGGCCCCGTGACGGATGAGATGTCTGCCTTGGTGTGCGCCCAGCTGTTGTTTTTGGAATCTGAAAACCCCAAAAAAGACATTTATTTATACATCAATTCCCCAGGGGGATTGGTGACGGCCGGCTTGGCTATGTACGATACCATGCAGTACATTGCCCCCGATGTTTGCACCCTGTGCATTGGACAGGCGGCCAGTATGGGATCCCTGTTGTTGGCGGCGGGCGCCAAAGGCAAACGCTATTCTTTGCCCAATTCGCGGGTGATGATTCACCAGCCCTCAGGGGGTTTCCGTGGTCAAGCCACAGATATTGAAATTCACGCCAAAGAAATCTTGTCCCTGAAGGCGCGTTTGAATAACATTTACGTCAAACACACGGGCCAGCCTCTCTCTGTGGTGGAAAATTCCATGGAGCGGGATAATTTTATGTCCGCAGAAGATGCCAAGTCCTTTGGCTTGATTGACGAGGTCGTTGAAAACCGGCCCAAGCCCGAAGACAAAGAGGCCTAAGCCCCTATGTGTGTTGCCCGAATCACCCGTTTTTTTCTGACACTGTCTGCGGACTATGTGGGACAAGATGAATCGGGCAACACCTATTACCGCAAAAAAACCCCAGCGGGGGAGCGGCGCCGCGTGATTTATGCGGGTGTTCCTGAGGCCTCTAAGGTTCCTGCCCCTTGGTATGGGTGGTTGCATTATACGGATGATCTTCCCCCATCGGAGGAAGCCCCCAAAAAACGGTTCTGGCAAAAAGATCACCGCCCTAATTTAACGGGCACCTCTGGTGCGTGGCGTCCCCCTGGTCATGTTCTGGGCGGCGGAAAGCGTCAGGCGTCTGGGTCTGATTATCAAGCTTGGCGTCCGTCATCATCTAAGGCCCCGATGTCCTGATGCCTCATCTTGTGGTTCATCACAGCCGGTCTGTTGAGGTTGCCTCGTTACTGGCCGCTTTGCATCATGCTTTATGCCATCAACAGACGATTGACCCCAATGCGGTTAAGACTCGCGCTTTGTCCTTTGATCATGTTTATGTTGGTCAAGGCACAGACCCCTTTGTGCATCTGGAATTGCGGTTGCTTCAGGGGCGAAGCCCTGAAACCTTAGGGGCCATACAAAAGGCTCTGGTTCAGACATCCGGCGCCCATCTTGCCCCATCGGTCGTGTTAACGATGGAAATCGTTTTGATGGATCCCGCATTGTATTTTAAAGGATCTTCATGAGAGTCCGGTCTTTGTTTTTGGTGTTTTTTGTGGGCCTTATCTTTTCGGGCTGTGGTTTTTCGCCCGTTTATGGATCCAAAGAAAATACGACGCTCCCTGAAATTACGTTGGGCAAGATCGAGGGAAAACATGCCTATCTGTTGGATCAGGCCCTGCGCACCCGTCTGAAAGCACGGGGACAGTCGGGAGCAGAAGGGGGAGATTGGGTTTTGTCCTATACCCTGTCTGAGGAAAGCCAGCCTTTGGGCATCAATGAACAGGCCTCGTCAACGTACTCCATGCTCACCCTGAATGCAGCGTATACCGTTAAGCGCCCATCCGATAATACCACTCTGGTCCAGCGTTCTCGGCGTCAGCGTCAAGGATATGATATTGTCACATCAACCTACGCATCGGATCAGAGCTTGGCCGATGCCCGCACCAAAGCCATTGACACTTTGGCCGATGCCATCATTCAGGATCTGGTCTTTTTATCCAAAAAGGATTAAAAACGATCTGCCCGTTTTGTTTGTTCAGGGAATCATAAATAAAAAACTCTCAGAGGCCTGATTATGATGCGTCTTGTTCTGTTCATCCTCGTCTTTGCCTTGGCCCCAATCGGGGCGCAGGCTGCTTCCCAGCTCGAATCTTTGGGTGAAAATGGGGCGTGGTCGGGTTATACGTTTACGGAAAATAAGCAGAAAGTTTGTTATTTAACAGGCACCCCCAAGGCCTCTGAAGGGGATTACACAAAACGGGGCGATGTTTTCCTGTTTATTACCCACTATCCCCAGAGTAACGTTTTTGACGACCTGTATTTTGACATGGGCTACCCCTTGAAAAAAGGGGCAGAGGGTACGGTTTCTGTGGAAAAAACCTCTTTTTCCGTAATCGGGGACAAAAATCATCTTTTTTCTGCGGATCGCAAGCAGGATAAAAAAATTATCAATGCCCTGAAACAGGGTGACACTTTGGTGGTTAAATCCGTTTCGCAAAAGGGGACAAAAACCACGGATACCTTTGATCTGAAGGGATTTGTAAAAACGTATCAGGCTATATCCAAAGCCTGTAAAAAGCCGTGATTCCGTATCATATCATCATTTTGGCGGCGGGGAAGGGAACGCGGATGCGCTCTCCGCTGCCCAAGGTGCTGCATCCCTTGGCGGGTTTCCCTTTGATCTGGCATGTTTTGCGTTTGGCGGAATCGTTAAATCCTATGCGCATCACCTGTGTCATCAGTCCGGATTTGCAGGATTTTTTTTCAGGATCCCCCCACCGCATTATCCTTCAAGATCCCCCTAAAGGTACGGGGCACGCTGTTGAAAAGGCGCTGGAGAATGCCCCTGATTTGGCACAAGCCCCCACATTGGTTCTTTATGGCGACACGCCCCTTTTGACCGCCAGCACGGTTCAGGCTTTGCTGGATCTTGGGGGGGATATGGGCCTTTTGACGTTTCGGGCGCCTTTGCCCAACCCTTATGGGCGGGTGCTCTGCAAGGATGATGGGCATGCGGCCCGCATCATCGAAAGCAGCGATCTGTCCCCTGAACAAAAACAAAATCCCGATTTCCCCCTGAATGCCGGTATCATGGCTTTTCAGGCGGGGATTTTGCCCAACATCCTGCCTCGCCTGCGTCCCCATAACCAGCAGGGGGAGGTTTATTTGACAGACACCGTCGCCTTTATCGATGGGGATGGGGGTTGTGTGCGACCCCTTTCTGTGGCGGCGGAGGAGGTTTTGGGGATCAATACGCAGCAAGAATTGCAAACCGCCGAAACGGTCATACAGGCCCATTTGTTAAAACAGCACCAAGATGCCGGTGTTATTGCCGGATCCTCTGTTGTATTTTCTGCGGATACGGTTTTGGCATCAGGGACCCAGGTTCACCCCTATGTTGTTTTTGGCCCCAACGTGCGCGTTGACGAAGGGGCCATCATCCACAGTTTTTCCCATCTTGCGGGATGCGCCATTGAACGCGGGGCTACGGTGGGGCCCTTCGCCCGCCTGCGACCCGGAACGATTGTGGGGGAGGCCTCTCATATCGGAAACTTCGTGGAATTAAAAGCCGCGACGCTTGGCAAAGGGGTCAAAGCAGGGCATCTCAGCTATTTGGGCGATGCCACCATCGGGGATGATTGCAACATTGGCGCGGGCACCATAACCTGTAATTATGATGGCACCCATAAACACAAAACCACTTTGGAATCTGGGGTTTTTGTGGGATCCCACAGTGCCCTCGTGGCCCCAGTGACGGTGCATCAGGGGGCGTATTTGGGCGCTGGCAGTGTGATTACAAAGGATGTGCCCAAAGATACCTTGGCCATAACGCGCCCCGCATTGACAACGGTGCCCCGTTGGTCACAGCGCCGGAAAAAAGACACACCTTCATCATAGGGAAACTGTATCATGGCTTTTGTTCAAGACTATTATCCCCTCATCAAAGCTCTGCATCTCATCAGTGTGATTGCTTGGATGGCGGGTTTGTTTTATCTGCCCCGCCTGTTTGTGTATCACGCCGATGTTCCGCCGGAATCCAACCGATCTGCCATGTTAAAAGTGATGGAGCGCAAGCTTTTGAAAATCATCATGAACCCCGCCATGATATTGACGTTTGTTTTTGGGGGCTTGATGTTGGGTATTCCTGGCATGATGGGCCAAGGGTGGATTCATGCCAAACTCACCTTGGTGTTGGTGTTATCGGGATTTCACGGACTGTGCGCCCGTTACGTGCGATTGTTTGCCCATAACCAAAACACAAAAACCCATCGTTATTACCGGTTTTTTAACGAGGTTCCCACGCTGCTGATGGTGGCCATTGTTCTGTTGGCCGTGGTCAAGCCGTTTTAGGGTAATCTTGGCCGTAAAAAGTTATGATTTTTTACCTTTTTTTGCTATGATGCCTGCAGTATCCAAACAGAACACAACACCCCATGATGAATCAGGATCAGGATCAGGATTGGTTGCGCAAAAAGCTGACCGAACTTTATGAAGAGCACCGTAAATTAGAAGACACCATTGATTCTTTGACACAATCCGATGTTTCTATGAATGCCATGGCCATTCAACGGCTGAAAAAACAAAAATTACAGCTGAAAGATCGCATCCACCATATTGAAACCCTTTTGTTGCCTGATATTATCGCCTAAAGGCGCGTGCCGAAACGTTATGGATCACGGGAAAAGTCATGTCATCCCCAGAAATCGCCATTGTCATGGGCAGTACGTCGGATTGGGCGACCATGAAACATGCGGCGGATCTGTTGGAACAGTTTGGGGTTCCCACACTCACCCGCGTGGTTTCCGCCCACCGCACGCCCCAGCGTTTGTATGATTTTGCGGCCTCGGCAGAGGCACAGGGTTTGAAAGCTATTATTGCCGGTGCAGGGGGTGCGGCCCACTTGCCTGGGATGCTGGCGGCCCTGACCCCTGTCCCTGTTTTGGGCGTGCCTGTCATGTCCAAAAGCCTCTCGGGGCTGGATAGCCTTTATTCCATTGTGCAAATGCCTGCGGGTGTTCCCGTGGCCACGTTTGCCATTGGGGAGGCAGGGGCCAAGAACGCGGCCTTGTTTGCAGTGGCCATGCTGTCCATAACGCAGCCCTCTTTACGGGAACGCCTGCATGCGTGGCGTCATCAGCAGACGCAGTCTGTTGCGGATGATCCGGCATGACGGCAGAAGGATCCCTCCCCCGCAAAACCATTGGCATTTTTGGCGGTGGGCAGCTGGCCCGCCTGATGATTCCCGTGGCCGCTCGTTATGGGGCCCTGTGCCATGTTTTTGATGCGGATCCCCATGCCCCCGCTTTTGATCTGACCCCCCATCAGCATCGGGCGTCTTTTGACGATACCGCCGCCATTGATCGCTTTGCCCATGCCTGTGATGTCATCACGTGCGAATTTGAAAACATCCCCATAACCGCCCTGCAGCGGGCCGCCCAGATCACCCCCGTGATCCCTGACCCCAACCATTTTGCCATGGCCCAGGATCGTTTGCATGAAAAAACCATGGCGCAAAAGGCGGGCCTGTCTGTCCCCCTGTTTGCCAGCGTGACCCATAAGGATGAGGTTAAGGGCTTTTTTAACCAACACGGCCCCGCGATTTTAAAACGCCGCTGCGGGGGATACGATGGAAAGGGGCAGAAAAGGATCCTGACGTCCGCAGATTTGCAGGATGAGTCCCTTTCTTTTTTATTAGAGGGTCCCTGCCTGATCGAAGCCCTTGTGCCCTTTACCCACGAAATTTCCACCATTGCGGCCCGCGGGGTGTCAGAAACAGCCCTGTTGCCCATTGGGGACAATCACCATCATCAGGGCATTTTGCGAAAAACCAGTGTGCCAAGCAGCCTGCCCGATGTTGTTTTGGATCTGGCCCGCCAGCAGACTTTTGCTGTTATGAATCATTTGAACTATCAAGGGATTCTGACCATCGAATGGTTTGTGACGGCGCAGGGTTCTCTTTTGTTCAACGAATGCGCCCCGCGTGTTCACAACAGCGGCCATTGGAGTTTAGAAGGGTCCAGCCTGAGTCAATTTGACATGGCCATCAGGGTTTTGTTGGGGATGCCCCTTCCTGACCCTGTTTTTGTGTCCCCCCGCGTGGAAATGCTGAATCTGTTGGGGGATGCCATCCAACAACGGGATGTCTATGAACGCTGCCCACGGGCCGCCCTGTATGATTACGGCAAACCCATTTTCCGCTCTGGCCGAAAAATGGGACATGTGACCTTTTTTTAGGGGGCCAAAAACACGTGGATCTTTATTTTCCCATCGCCGAAATGTCCATCAACGTCTTTTTGGTGTTGGGTCTGGGCATGATTGGGGGCATTGCCTCTGGGCTGTTTGGCGTGGGCGGTGGATTTTTGATGACCCCCATGTTGATTTTTGTGGGCGTTCCCCCCACGGTGGCGGTGGCAACACAGGCCAATCAGCTGGTGGCGGCCTCTGTATCAGGATTTCTAGGGCACTGGCGACGGGGGCATGTGGATGTGAAAATGGGCGGCGTTTTGCTGGTGGGGGGGATTTTGGGCTCGTGGGTGGGTGTTGCCTTGTTTTCGTGGCTAAAGCGTATGGGGCACATCGATTTGGTCATTTCCCTGTGTTATGTGGTTTTTTTGGGTTCTCTTGCGTTATTTATGCTGATCGAAAGCGTTGGCTTTATGCTGCGCACCCCACAAAATGCCACGGTTTCGGTAAAAACCAGGCGGGATTTTCATCATCATCCTTGGTTGTTATCCCTACCGTTCAGGATGCGTTTTCCGAAATCAAAACTTTATATCTCCGCTTTGTTGCCGGCCATGATTGGGCTTTTTGTGGGTATTTTGGTGTCCCTGATGGGCATTGGCGGCGGATTTTTGATGGTTCCGGCCATGATTTATCTTTTGGGTATGCCTGTGCATATGGTGCCGGGGACGTCTTTGTTCCAAATTACCTTTGTGACGGCGATGGTGACGCTGCTGCAATCGTTTCAGAATCAAACAGTGGATATGATGTTGGCCATGGTGTTGATTTTGGGCAGTGTGGTGGGCGCTCAACTGGGGATTAAAATGGCCCCCCAGATCAGGGGCGAGCGGCTGCGCTTTATCCTGGCCCTGATTGTTCTGGCCGTTTGCGGGCAAATGCTGGCGGGGCTTTTGCTGAAACCCGCTTCTTTGTTTGCTGTGGTTTCAGTGCGATGATGATCAGGATCATTTTTTTGTTTTTGATTTTGGCGATGCCCGCTTGGTCGCAACCTTTGCTGGCGGATCTTTCGCACCATATGATTGCCATTCAAACGGATTTTCAGGGTCAGGATTTGATTTTATTTGGCACGCTGGATGCAGCCTTGGGACCGGAAGATGATTTGGTGATTGTGGTGAAGGGCCCATCAGAAACCCTGGATGTTCGTCAAAAAGGACGACAGGGTGGATTATGGGTTAATCAGAAGGTTGTGCGTTTTGAAAACATCCCCTCTTTTTATCATATTTACCGGTATGGGTCCCTAACGTCCCTTTCTGATGCAACGTTGGCCCGTCAAGAGTTAACGCTGGATAGGATGAAATTGAACACGAAGGACCCCAAAAACCCCTTCCGATTGGCGCTGATCAACAGCAAAAAAGCATGGGGATTGTATAAAGAAGACACAACATCCATTGTTTTTCGTGGTCCCCATTTGTTTCGGGCCGATGTTGATTTTCCTGTGCGGGTCAAAACGGGACAGTACAGCGTGACCGTCTATTTATTTAAAAAAGGCGAGATTATTGCCGCCCAGACAACCCCCCTGATGATTTCCAAAGACGGCATTGGGGCCGATATTTTCTTTTTTGCCCACACCCATGCCTTTTGGTATGGGGTTTTGGCCATTGTTCTGGCCCTTTTTTCAGGATGGATGGCGTTTGTTATTATGAGGAAACGTTCACTATGACCATACTTTGTTTAATTCAGGAAACGCCCGCCATGATCCATGCTTTGGAATACGCGGAACGTTTGGCCCGTCTGGAGGACCAAGATCTGGGTCTTTTGTACACGCTGGAAACCGGTGGCTTTAATCATTGGTATGCGGTGCAGGATTTGATGCGGGAAGAACAAAAGCACGAAGCCCTTGACGCTTTGCAGAAGTGGTCACACCATGCCAAGGATCATATGGGCCGCGATCCTATTCTTTATATCAAGGATGGACCTCCACTTAAGGCCCTTCAGGCCATTTTGGATGCCGAGCATAAAGTTACCCATCTTGTGCTTTCTTTGGACCCCAGTGTTGTGGATTCCCGTGATTTGCTACAAAGTTTGATTCAGAATATCAAACAACATCCTTCCATTCCCTTTACCGTCATTCCTGCGCCCCATGGATAAGCCAAAGGTCATTCTTCTGAAGCTTTATCAAAAAGCGGGGTGCTGTGATGACGATCTGTTGTCATTTCACCAAGATTGGTGGGACCATTTGTTGACAGGGGAGGGGGCCGCGCCCTTGACCGTGCGCCATTATGGTCAGGATTGGTTGGGGTTGTTGTCCTATCTTCAGGCCCTGTATCAGCGGCCTGTGGGTATCATGACGCTGCAATCCATCAACCATCAAACCGTCCGTGATTATATGGGGTTTAAGCGGTCCGAGGGGGTCAGCCAAAGCAGTCTGGCCCGTTATGCCA
>CANGYM010000019.1 GCA_947458145.1 Alphaproteobacteria bacterium
CTAATTTAGCGATGCTCTCTTTAGACTCTTGTATTTCTTTTCGAACGCGAACCGTCGTCTTGGCGTTAGCATGGTGTACACTGCCCATAAATCAACCTCCTTGATACTTTCATACAGAATACCACAAGATTGAGGGACTAAACAATTAGCGATAGTCATAACAATATTTTTTTATGGTTACAGCGGCAATTTTTTCTTTTTTTCTCAAACAAAAAACACTTTATGGCATGATCTTAGTCAAAAAACCTCTGTGCGCCGCGTGACTGTTTTAAGTGCACAAGACGTTTTATCGGATTCTTTGCTCAAAGATCCTTCCTTGGTTTATGGCAGTCGTTATATGAGCCTATGGTTTGGCTCTTGGGTTTTACGTTCCCCACAAAAAGACACGTCAACACAATCCAAGGTTTTTGAAAACTATTTTCTTAAGACTGTTGGCGAAGATATGATCCATTACCAACCCCAACTGGTTTTTTTAGAAAATGTATCAAAAAACAAACCTCTTCTCACTTGGCTGAAGAAAAATCCTTCTTTCCAAAAAGAGTGGGAGGCGTTTGTTCCTCTAAAAGAGAATTTTCTAGATGTGTTTACTGTTTACATACGCCGCGATATTCCAAACCCTGAGAAGGTTAGGCACGTTATAGAAACAACTTCAACCGCTTTTGCAAAATAATCCCCCGCGGATCCCCCCAATCCGGCGCAATCTCCCTTAAGGGGCCTTGGACAAAGGGACGCTCGTGCAGCAGGGGGTGGGGTATGGTTAAATCGGGGTCCGATACCATCAACTGTCCGTAATACAAAATATCAATGTCCAGCGTGCGGGGGCCGTTGGGGGATATGCGGCGGCGGCCGGCCTGATGTTCCAGCTGTTGACACGCCCACAGCAGGGCCCGCGGGCTCAAGGTGGTGTCCCCCCGCACAACGGCGTTGAGAAATCGGGGCTGGTTCACATCATACATGGGATCCGTGTCCCAGAAAGAGGACACCTGAACGTTAGTGCAAAACTGGCGGAGGCTGCGCACAGCACCGTTTAAATAGGATTCGCGGTCCCCCTGATTGCTGCCCAGACCCAAAAAAACCGTAACGGGCGTCATACCGTAAAAATTTCATGCCCGCTGGCGGTCACGCCCAAAGTGTGTTCAAACTGCGCCGATAGCTTGCGATCCTGCGTAATGGCCGTCCAACCATCGGACAAAACCTTCACCCGCCACGTGCCGACGTTGATCATGGGCTCGATGGTGAAAAACATGCCTTCTTCTAAACGAACGCCCTCGCCTTTGCGGCCATAATGCAAAACGCTGGGGGCGTCGTGAAACACCTTGCCGATGCCGTGCCCGCAAAAATCCCGCACCACAGAAAACCCGAAAGACTCTGCGTAGGACTGAATGGCATACCCAATATCCCCCAAATGCGCCCCAGGTTTGACCTGCTCAATCCCCCGCATCAGGCATTCATACGTAACCTCAACCAATTTTCGCGCCTGCCCCTTGGGCTTGCCCACCATATACATGCGCGAGGTATCCCCATACCACCCATCCACAATCACCGTCACATCAATGTTGATAATATCCCCATTGTTCAAAACTTTATCGGCTGATGGGATCCCATGGCACACGACATGATTGACCGATGTACAAATGGATTTGGGAAACCCTTTGTAATTTAGGGGGGCGGGAATGGCTCCGCGCTGAACAATATAATCATGACACAGCCCATTCAGGCGTTCCGTGGACACCCCCGCATCCACAAAATCCCCGATATAATCCAACACCCGCGCCGCCAGATGGCCCGCGCGGCGCATGCCCTCAAAATCCTCAGGGCTGTGATATTTTATCACCATAATCGTCCTAACCTTAAACCTATGGCCTAAAGCTACACGATCCCTCTTGATTTTGCAAAGGCGCGTGTTTTAATGGGCCTTGGGTATTGGAAACATTCATGCCTATCACAAACAACCCTGATTTCCTTGAGAGGCTCCCTTTATGACCATCAAAACCCTTTTCCTCTCCACAACCTTGGCCGCGTTGATCATCGTGGCTGCGGCGTCCTCAACGTTGGCCAGCGACCACGAACACGATCACGCAGCGCCCACCTCCACAACAACAGCCCCTGCAACCCCTGCTGAAGACGCCAAAAAATCCGACGATCACAAAGATCACGACAAAGATGACCACGACGAAGACAGCAAGAAAAAATACTAAACACCCTTTGCCTTGTGCATTATCGTTCAGGGGGCCGGCGTTGCGTCGGCCCTTTTTTTTATTTTTGTTGCTTTTTAAGGCTTTCGGGGTTACGCCTTAAGCCTAAGGAAAGGGTTTAACCTTTTTTTCATGATTTTGTTTTTAGTTTACAGGTATTATGGCCAAAGAAGATCTGATTGAATTTAATGGAACGGTGGAAGAAGTTCTGCCCAATGCCATGTTTCGCGTTAAACTGGATAACGACCACAAAGTTTTGGCCCACACATCGGGCAAAATGCGCAAAAACCGTATCCGCATCATGGCAGGAGATCAGGTCACTGTGGAGATGACTCCTTATGACCTTTCTAAGGGCCGCATTACCTTCCGCTTTAAATAAAAGCTCTATGGATCGGATGCCTTTGTCTATGTCCCGTCTTTTTTGCCTGACGCTTTTGATGTTCACCTTCGGTGGCCTCGCCTCTGCCCAAGACCCCATTTCTTTAGGCGCAGTCACCCCCCCTCGTGCGGCGGCTTCGGCTTCCCCCGCCTCCCTTATGGACTTGCAAGACAAACTCACCACCCTTGAAAGCAGCCTGCAGGCCCAAACGCAACAAATTGAAGAGCTGCAAAAAACCGTTCAAACGCTGGAACAAACATTAGCCCAAACCCCCGAAGCCGCCACCCCAACAGAAAACGAAACAGAACCTGTTCCCGAAAACGATACAGCGGAAACGGACACCGTTCCCGCTGACGCCAGCAACCCCACCCCCACGACCCTTGGTCAAGCCACACCGTCCCGACCCCTAACAGAAACAGACGCCCTGCCCTCTTCCGAGGAAGGCGCCTACCAAGCCGGCATCGACGCCCTGAAACAGGGGCAGTATGTTAAGGCACGGGACCATTTCACCACCTTTATCACAAACAATCCTGAGGATAAACTGGTCCCCAACGCCTATTACTGGATGGGCGAGGCGTATTATGCCGAGGGCAATTACCGGAAATCCGGCGAAACGTTTTTAAAAGCGTTTCAGGATTATCCGGACAGTCCCAAAGCCCCCGACAGCCTTCTGAAACTTGGTCTTTCTTTGCAATCCGCCAAACAAAATAAGCAAGCCTGCCAGAGCTTTGATGAACTTTTACGCCGCTACCCAAAGGCCAACCCGACCATCATCCAACGGGCTAAGCGTGCCAAAGCCTCCTGCGCCTAAGGGGTATCATTAAGGGCTATGCTGCCGTCCCTTACCTTTCTGCCCTCTGCCCGCCAAATGGCGGTGGCCCTGTCGGGGGGTGTGGACAGCTTTGTGACGCTCCATCATATGCGCCGCTCTGTGCCGCAGGGGACGGTGATTACCGCCCTTTACACCAACCACCACCAACGGCCCGCGTCTGATCTGGAATCCCGTGTGATTCAGGGGTGGTGCCAAAATCTGGGGATTCCATTTTACAGTCTGGATTTGGACACCCCACCCCATAGCGATGCCGCCACACTGCGGCGGGCACGCTATCGCGCCATGATCACATGGTGCCATGCCCATCACCATCCGGTTTTGATCACAGGGCACCACAGCGATGATCAAAACGAAACATTCCTGATTGCGGCGCAGCGCGGCAGCGGGGTGGATGGCTTGGCGGGCATGCGCCCCATCCACGTATGGTGGGGCATTCAGGTGGTGCGCCCCCTGCTGATGGTGCCCAAGGACCAGATTGTGGCCGAAGCCCGCACCCTGGGCCTGCGCTGGATCGAGGACCCCAGCAATGCCAAAATGGACTTTTTGCGGAATCGGTTGCGGGCGGCTTTGCTGGACACGCCCCATCATTTGGAAACAACCTTGGGGGCTTTGACGGCTGCCCGTGATTACTTTGACCGCAATGTTGACACGTTTTTTCGCCAGCATGTTCAGATTTTCCCCGAAGGCTACCTGACCCTGCCCTACCCCGCCTTGGTCTCTCAAGACGGCGAAATTGCCCGTCGTATTTTGAAACAAGCCCTGCGCCTGATCAGTGGAAAAGCCGTTGATCCCCGCTTTGCCCGCCTGAGCCGCGCCACGTGGGCCCTGTATCAGGCCCCCAAACAGACCCTCAGCCTGCATGGCTGCATCATCACCAGCACACCCGAAAAAATCCTGATTTACAGAGAAGCCAAAGCCATAGACCCCACCCCCCTGCCCGCCGATCAACCCCATTTGTGGGATCAACGGTTTTTTTGTCAGGCCCATGAACCCGACGCATACTGGTCGGCCTTGGGCACCGAGGGGTATGAACGCATCCGCCCCCACCTAAAGGCCACCCAGCGCCCCCTGCGCTATGCCGTGGCCCTGACACAACCCGCCCTGTGGTCCAAGCAGGATCATCGCGTTTTGGCCGCCCCCACGTTACACTATGAACCGGAAGAGCGGTCCTTGCGGGTGTTTTTTTTAGCTTAGACAGGGCCTTGGGGGAACGCTTGCCCAAAGCAGCCCCTCCCGCGCCCGTGCCAGCACAATCCCCGCACTCACCGCCAGATTCAGGGACCGCATCCCTGCCTGCATGGGAATGACAATGCGTTCATGGGCCGCTTGGTGGACATGATCCGGCACGCCCGCGGATTCTGACCCAAACAGCAGAACATCATCATCTTTGTAATCCAAAGCGTAATAGGGCATCGCCCCCCGCGTGGTGGCCAACACCAACCGCCGATTGCCCAAATTTTGGCAAAACACATCCCACGTTTGCCGCTGATAATCCAAATGATCCGCATAATCCATCAGACTGCGGCGCAGTTTGCGATCATCCAGCACAAACCCCAAAGGTTCAATCAACACCAACGGCACCCCAAAACAAACACACGTCCGCATAATGGACCCCGTATTTTGGGGAATATCCGGCTGATACAGGGCGAGGGTGGGCATAATGATAGAATGTTTACCCATTTTCGGAACAAAAAACCACACGTTTTGACAAAAAACCCCGCGGCGTCTATGGTGGGACAAAGGATTGGAAAGGTCTCATGCTTGATGTATCGCCCTTAGAAAAAGCCATTGGACAGCTGAAAGAAAGCTTGGACTACGCCCATTCCCCTTTGGCACAGCGTGACGCCGGTGTGGCCAGACAGTTTCGGGCTTCATCCATACAGGCCTTTGAATTCACTTACGAACTGTGCCACAAAATGCTCAAACGCTACCTTCAGGCCACAGATCCCAATCCTGATCGTATTGAAACCCTCAGTTTCCAAGACCTGATTCGCACAGGGGCGGACCGCGGCCTCCTTCTGCATTCTTGGGATGTCTGGCACACATATCGCCACTACCGCAGCCTAACCAGCCACACCTATGACGAAACCAAGGCCGATAAAGTGTTTGATCACATCAAGAATTTTTTAGAGGATGCTGTTTTTTTGCTTCAGCAACTCAACACACGGCTGTCGGCGTAACCATCTGGCTACGTCATAAACTGCTCATTCAAAATCCGCTCTTCCAGATTGTGTTCGGGGTCAAAGAGCAGGTGCAGGCGGCGGTCGCGGGCTTCGTGAATGGACACGCGCACAATGTCACGGACCTCCACCGAATCCGCCACGGCACTGACGGGGCGTTTGTGGGGGTGGATGGGCTCCACAACAATGCGGGCCGTATGGGGCAAAATGGCGCCGCGCCAGCGCCGCGGGCGAAAGGGGCTGATGGGCGTCATGGCCAGCAAATCCGCCCCCAAGGGCAAAATGGGCCCCGATGCCGATAAATTATAGGCCGTACTGCCCGCCGGCGTGGTGACAATCAATCCATCACACACCAATTCGGGCAAACGCACCACGTCATCAATGCTGATGCGCAGTTTGGCGGCTTGGCGCGTTTCCCGCAGGAAAGAAACCTCGTTGATGGCCAGAGCCTCAAAAATTTCCCCGTCCACCGTTTCGGCCTGCATGTTCAGGGGGTGCAGGATCACCTCCTGCGCACGGTTTAACCGTTCAAACAACCCGTCTCGGGCATAGGTGTTCATCAGAAACCCCACGGTGCCCCGATTCATGCCATAAATTTTTTTGTTTTTTTTCATGGTCTTATGCAGCGTTTCCAGCATAAAACCATCGCCGCCCAAAACAACAATCACATCGGCCTCGGCGGGGGTGACAAAGGTGTAATGGGCCATCATATCCCGCGCCGCCTGCTGGGCATCGGGCGTGCGGGACGCCAAAAGGGCCAAAGCGGGGCGATCGGGCAACGTCACGTCACCACCCGCATCACATCATGAATGGTGGATTGGGACCGCAAAGCCGCCAAAATCGATTGCAAATGATCCTGATTCCGCACATCCAAATCCAGCATGATGGAATAAAAATCATTCTGGCGCTCAGTGATTTTTAAATTGTTAATGTTGGACTGGTTTTGGCCGATGATATTACACAAACTGCCCAAAATGCCAGGTTTGTTTTCCAAAATCACGCGGATACGGGCCACGTATTGCCCCTGATCGCCTGACGATTCCGGATCCCACGACAGAGGCAACAGCCGGTCCATGCTGCCCTCCATAAAGGGCTTCAGGTTGGGGCAATCCGATGTGTGGATGCTGACCCCCTTGCCCGTTGTCACCAAACCGATGATGCGATCCCCGGGCACAGGGTGGCAACATTTGGCATAATGAATGGCCATGCCCGGGATCAATCCCACAACCGGCAATTTATGCCCACTTTTTTTCGGGGCCACTGTTGTTTTGGGCAGGCTGAGGCGGGCCTCTTTTTCCGTTTTTTCCTGCTGCACGATTTCGGGGTGCAGGGTCAACAAAACCTCGCGGCATGTCATATCGCCACTGCCGATGGTGGAAAACAGATCATCGGTGTTTTTCAGTTTATGATGTCCGCTCAGCTTGGGCAGGGCTTCGGTGAGTTGATAAAGGGAGATGGATTTGCCGTAGTCCTTCAGCGTGCGCTCCCACATGGCCTCGCCCAATTTTTTGTATTCGCCTTGGCGTTTTAACCGGACATAACGGCGAATGCGGGATTTGGCTTTGGCACTGACAACAAACTGTTCCCATGCGGGGCTGGGTTCGCGCTCTTTTTGGGTGATAATTTCGATTTGATCCCCGTTTTTCAAAACGGTGTTCAGGGGGACCAAACGTCCGTTAATGCGGGCTCCACTGCAATGATCCCCCACCTTGGTATGCACGGCATAGGCATAATCCACAGGCGTCGCCCCGCGGGGCAGCACCATCAAATCACCGGCGGGGCTGAAACAAAACACCTGATCCTGAAACATGGCAATTTTGGTGTGTTCCAGAAACTCCTCGGGAGAGGACGCATTTTCCATGACCTCCAGCAATTCCCGCAGCCAGCGGTAATTGTGCTGTTCCTTCGTCTGTTGCTTATAAACCCAGTGCGCGGCGATGCCCAGCTCGGCCACTTCGTGCATGGCTGTGCTGCGGATTTGAATTTCAACCCGCATGTTTTTGGGGCCAATGACCGAGGTATGCAGCGAACGATACCCGTTGAGTTTGGGCACACTAATATAGTCTTTAAACCGACCCGGAATAATCTGGTATTTGCTGTGAATCACCCCCAGCGCGGCGTAACAGTTGGGCGTGCTGTCCACAATCAACCGAAACGCCACCAGATCCGTCAGTTGATCAAAGGACAAATCCTTTTTTTGCATCTTCATCCAGATGGAATAGGGCTTTTTTTCCCGCCCCTGAATGCGGACGTTCAGGCCCGCTTCTGCCATATCTTTCTTCAGCTGGTCAACAACCTCAGAAAAATTTTGCCGGCTGTCTTCCTGCAGCAGAGCCATGCGCTGAATGATGGACTGACGCGCCTCGGGATGCAATTCCTCAAAGGCCAGATCCTGCAGCGCATCCTTAATATCATGAATCCCCAAACGCTCGGCCAGGGGGGCATACAGCTCTAAGGTTTCATGGGCAATACGCGCCCGCTTTTCCGGTTTGGGCAAAAAGCTGAGGGTTTGCATGTTATGCAACCGATCCGCCAACTTGATCATCAAAATCCGGATATCCTCGGACATGGCCAAAACCAGCTTGCGGAAATTTTCCGCCTGTTGCATGGCCGCCGTTTGCAGCTTGATTTTGGACAGTTTGGTCACCCCCTCAACCAACTGCGCCACTTCATCGCCGAATTTTTTTTGAATGTCTTCGATGCTGGCCGATGTATCCTCCACCGTATCATGCAACAAAGCCGTGGCGATGCTGGCGCTGTCCAGATGCATACCGGCAAGAATTTCCGCCACCGCCACCGGATGGGAAAAATAGGGATCACCGGAAGAGCGCATTTGCCCTTCGTGCTTCTCCTGCGCGTAGTCGTAGGCACGCCCCACCAGGTCCAGCTGGGCCCGTGGATCATAGTTTTTCATTTTTTCCAGCAAAGCGCTGCGCGAAAGCATGGCGATGGTCGTCTCCTACCCTGCAGTATAACATACCGTGTATGAAAAAATGTACACTGCCTTTTAAAATATGCTACAGAATCCTTTGTGTTTAAAAAAATAAAAATGATGACCCAAAGTCTGGATATGCTGCCTTCCTGCGATGATACACACGATGTGATGCGGGCCCAGAGCGTTTTGAAAACAGAGGCTGAGGGTCTCCTCGCCCTCGCCCACGCCATCCCCCCCTGTTTTCCCGATGTTGTGAACCTGTTTTTTCGCACCCGTGGCCACGTGATTTGCACCGGTATTGGAAAAAGCGGCCATATCGCCCGCAAAATTGCGGCCACATTGGCATCCACCGGAACACCGTCTTATTTTGTCCACGCGGCGGAGGCCAACCACGGCGATTTGGGCATGATTACCAAGACCGATGCCATTTTGGTTTTATCCGAATCCGGCAGCAACAGCGAACTGCAGGGGATTTTGGATTATGCCAGTCGCCTGAACATTCCGCTGGTGGGCATGACGCGGGATGCCCAAAGTGCCTTGGGACGGGCTTCGGATTATGTCCTTTTGATGCCGGCGGCCAAAAATGCCTGCCCCTTGGGTCTTGCCCCCACCACTATGACCACCATGATGCTGGGACTGGGGGATGCGCTGGCGGTCACACTGCTACAGCGTCGCGGCTTTACGCCCCAAGATTTTAAGGGGTTTCATCCCGGGGGAAAACTGGGCAAACATTTGCTAAGCATCGCCGATTTGATGCACGCGGGCCCCGCCATCCCCACCGTGAACCAAACAGACACCATGAAAACGGTGATTATGGAAATGACCGAAAAACGGTTGGGCTGTACTGCGGTTCTGGATGATAAAAAACACTTGGCCGGCGTCATTACCGATGGGGATTTGCGCCGTCATTTAACGCCGGATCTGCTGGCCCAAACCGCCGAAAGCATCATGAACCCCCACGTGCGCACCCTGCAACCCCAGGCTTTTGTCAAAGACGCGCTGGCCTTTATGAACCGCCACCAGATCACCTCTGTTTTTGTTGTTGACGATGATGGGGTTTTGTGTGGCATACTGCATCTTCATGATTGCCTGCGGGCAGGTTTCGCAAAACAAGAATAAGACGCAAAGTCCCATGGCAAAAACCGCCAAAACGTTATCCAAAAAAGACCCATCCCACGGGGATTCCACCCTTTTTTCTGTTGTGCCGCCATCCCTGAAACCGGCTAATCAGGGAACAGTCGTTGTCTTAAAGCCCAGAAATCTTTGGGGGCTCACCATGATTCGCGCTTTGTTAACTCTGTCTGTCTTTAGCATCGTGGCCTTGGGGCTGTATGTCTACACGCCGGCCTTTATCACAAAAACCATTCCCTTGGCCAATGTGTCCCTGATGGGCAACGACAATGCGGTGACGGGGTTGGTGATTCAGGGGCTGGATCAACAGCAAAAGCCATTTACCCTTCATGCCAAAAGTGCCCATGCCCCCACGCTGGAATCTGATGTGCTGCTGCACAAGGTGCGGGCTGATTTAACAGCTGGCGGGGGTGACCCCCTGTCCCTGACCTCTGATGAAGGGGTTTTTAATCAAAAAAAACAAACCCTTCATCTGAAAGGGAATGTCATGATGCTGAAAAAACAGGACGCTTTCCGCCTAAAAGACCTGATCATTGATCTGAAAACCCAGCAAGCCAGCAGCCTCTCCGGCGTGGATGCCGCCTTGCCCATGGGCCAGATCACAGCCGAAGGCCTGCGCATCACCGATCAGGGCAAAACCATCACGTTTGAGGGCAAAAGCCAGTTCACGCGAAACACTGCCCCCCAACCCAGCCCCGCTACGGCCGATCATCCCTGATGGTTTTGTGGGTTTTTTTTCTTTGGCTTGTGTTGGCTCCCTCTTCCTTGGCCGCTGAGGATGCCCCCTCCCCTGCCCCCGTTGGCGCTTTACAGCTCAACGCCGCAAAGCAGTTGCAGTGGAAGCCTGAGGATCAGGCGCTCGAAGCCATAGGCAAAGTCAATCTAACCTACAAAGGCTTTGTTTTGCAGGCCAACAGGGCACGCCTGATGTATCAGGGCGATAAGGCAGAAGCCCCCCAAAACCCAACCGCTGCACCCGATATGACCGCCATTCGCGCCTTTGATTTAGAAGGGGCGGTCGTTTTGAAAAATCCCGTCTATGAAATCACCTGCCAGCGGGCCCGTTATCAGTTTTCTGACCAGCGCCTGCACCTGACGGGGAATCCCGTGGTGGTTAAAAACACCCGTGATACCGCCAAAATTTGGGGCACCGTCACGGTGGATCTGAAACATTCCCGCATTGACGGCGTGGGGCCGGTGCATCTGTCCCGTGAAACCTATGACGTTAAGGGTCAGGATATGACCCTGATCTTTTTGCCGTGGGATCTCAGCCAACTGCAAAATGCGACGCTCAGCACGGCGGCCATCCTCAGGGACGTTGTGCTGACCTATCCGGACCTAAATGTCACGGGAAACCACGGCCTTTATGAACAGGGGCCGCAAACGGTGACCTTAACCTCTAACGTCATCATCACCCGTCAAAACAGCGTGATTCGCACGGAAAAGGCTGTTTTGGATCTCACCACGCGGCGGGTGCGGCTCAGCAGCCCCAACCAACCCGTGACGGGCAACATCCATGTTCCTGATTTTGAAAAACCTAAGGACGCCCCTAACCCCCAGCCCAAGGATACCCCCTAGATGCTTTCCCCTGTTTCTGCGCCCTGTCTGGCCGGCTATCATCTGGAAAAAAGCTACGGCACAAAAACCGTTGTGTCCGATGTCAGTTTGCATGTGAAACGGGGGGAAATCGTGGGCCTTTTGGGGCCCAACGGCGCGGGGAAAACAACCTGTTTTTACATTATGACCGGTCTGGTGCATCCCAGTGCGGGCCGCATTGTTTTGGATGGTCAGGATGTCACGGCCCAGCCCATCGACAACCGCGCCCGCCTTGGATTGGGCTATCTTCCCCAAGAAAGCTCAATTTTTCGGGGACTAACCGTGGCGGAAAACATCATGGCCATTTTGGAAATCACGGAGCCCGACAAAGCCGTGCGGCAAAAAAAACTGGATCGCCTGCTTGAGGAATTCAAACTCACCGCCCTGAAAGGGGCCAAAGGCGAAATGCTCTCTGGCGGAGAGCGCCGCCGCACCGAAATTGCCCGCGCCTTGGCCGCTGATCCGGCCTATATTTTGTTGGATGAACCCTTGGCCGGCATTGACCCCATCGCTGTGGCGGACATTCGGGATTTGGTGCATCAGCTGAAAAACCGAGGCCTAGGGGTTTTGATTACGGACCACAACGTCCGCGAAACCTTGGCCATGGTGGATCGCGCCTATATCCTGCACAATGGCCAAGTCCTGCGGGAGGGAACACCCCAGCAAATCATCCACGATCCCGCCGTCAAAGATGTTTATTTGGGGGAAAGCTTTGCCTGAAAGCCACTCAGGGCATCGTTTGGCACACTTTTTGAATCTTCTCAAAAGACAAAAACCACATCCCCAATGGGAGATACCATCATGGACCACGCCCTAACCGCGCTTTTAGACGAAACCCTCCCTGCCGCGGGAGGCACATCACAAGATATCATGCTCACCAACCATTTTGGGGATTTTGTGGTGCATGCCGATACCGTGCTGACCTTTGATTATGGCATCATTGGCTTTTCGGAATTCAAAAGCTTTGCGCTGGTGAAACTTCCCCATCTGGACACCGAAACGCCGTTTCGTTTGCTGGTGTCGCTGGATGAACCCCATTTGTCCTTTATTGTGTTTCCCACCACCTGCCAATCCCCTTTGATTGACAAACAGGATGTTTCGGCCCTGTGTGACCGGTACAAAATCAACCCCTCGGACCTGCTTTTGCTGCATATTGCCAGCATTCATGAGGATGCGGCCTTTGGCAACAGAATCACCCTGAATCTGAAAGCCCCCATCGTCATCGACGCCAGCACGCGCCGCGCAGAACAACATGTCTTTGCGGACAAAGACTACGCCCTGCACTATCGCATGGATGGCCACCGTAAAGGCCTTTAGGACCGCCGCTTGACCCTCAGTCCTGCGGGGGCAACACGCCTTTTTCGCGGTAATACTGCTCCGCGCCGGCATGCAAGGGGATACTGGCCCCATCCAACGCCCGCCGCAGAATCATAGATTTTCCCTGATGATGCCCGTTGGCCAAAAACGCCTGTGTCATGGGGTGCCATAACGATGCCGTCATATCATGAACTCTGGGCACCTTTTGCGTATCCATCACCACCCACAAAGCCGGAATGGCAAGGCTTGGCACCGCCTTCGTTCCGGAATAGATGTTTTCGGGAATCATCGCAGGACGATAAAATGTTGGATCCATGGGGGATTGAAACGGTATGGGCAACAAACGCAGGGGAACCCTTCCCCCCAAATCCACAATGGTCCCCAACGGCGTCCCGCCCACCAGCAAAAACCCATCCAACGTCCCTTTTTCCAAATCTTCCGTGGCCCTTTCCAACTTTAGAAAAACAGGATGAAAGGATTTCAGGGAAACCCCATAATAGGGCAACAAAATCGGCAAACTGGCGGCCGTCCCCGAAAACGATTCCCCCATGCCTATGGTGCGTCCTTTGATGTCTTTTAAGGTATTCAGGGCAGACTTATCCTTCACCACCCCATGAATCACATCATCATACAAACGGGAAATCATCCGCAAATGGGGGGCGGGCCCCTGTTTTTGAAACGGCCCCAAACCATAAAACGCGTAATAGGCCAAATCCGCCTGAACAATGGCCGATTCCAGCTGGCCCTTGATCAACAGATTGATGTTTTCCATGGACCCCTCTGTGGACTGGGCCACAGCCACCAAACCCGGCACGCCGCAGCTGCCGCCTTTATCACAGGGTCGCGACCCTTCGGGATTGCTGATGGCATTGGCCAGCAAGCCCCCCATCAAAAAATATGTGCCGCTGCTGGTGCCCGTGCCGATGCGCAAAAACGATCCGTCCGCCCAGCAAGGAGCCGCCCCCCCCAGCGCCACCACGAAAACCAGAAAAAAAAGGGAAAAACGGCCGCCCATGACCCAACCACCCTAACGTGACGAGGCATCTTGCAGAACCGTCCGCAAATCCTCGGCCCGGGCATTGCTGACAGAGCCTGTCATCACAATGTCCTGCAGGGAAATCGACTGGCCATAAAATTGACTGGCCAGATCCGAACGATTGCGGATGCTGGATCCATCCAGCGAAACCCCCACATACAAACCCGACGACTTGGCCACCACAACAAAATCCGTTTTTGATGACACATCCGTTCCCCCACTGATATTCGCCCCCAAGGTGGCCACAGCAATCCCCGCATCACCGCCAAAACGAAAATGGCCCTCCAGCACTTGGGACAACTGCTCTTTGGATTGCACAAAAATCATGGTTTCCGAAACAGACACCCCGATCTGCAGTCCCAAACTTCCCCCCCCAATGTCCACAAAACCCGGGTACGACCATGATCCGTCATCCAGCCGGCCCAAAATGACGCCGCTGCCCCCTGATCCCCCGACAATCAAGCCGCCCTTGTAAAACGACGGAATGATAATCACGGCCTTGCTTTCCTTCAGCCAGCGGGGGGCTTTTTCAAAATTTTTGCTGTTCAGGATGGTTTTGGCCGCAAAATACGCATCGCTGACCAGACGATCCGATGTATCGGGCCCCGCCTGTGCGGCCGTTGCCCCCATCATAATCATCATCAGGGTTATAATCCAGCGCATGGTGACTCTCCTTTTTTTATAACGTTTATGGCACGTCCGCCTGTGCAGGGGATCCGCGGAACCCCTGCGCAATGATGTAAAATTCTGATGATTCTTTGCGGCTGGCGCTTGGCTTGTACCGCGACACACGATCAAAATCCCTGCGGCAGGCTTTTAAAAAATCCTGTGTTTCTGACCCATCAAAGGATTTTATGACCATACACCCCCCCACAGGCAACATCATCAACGCCCATGATAAAACCAAATCACACAATGCCATGACTTGCAAATGATCTGTTGCCCGATGGCCGGTGGTGTTGGGGGCCATATCGCTCAGAATCACTTGGGGGATGCGCCCCCCCAGGGCTTCCTGAATCACAGCCTGCGCACTGTCGTCCTGCAAATCCGCACACACAACCGTGGCGCCAGACAACGGATCCATGGGCAGACGATCCACCGCCACAACATGACATCCCTGATGAACGCACCACTGTGTCCAGCTGCCAGGGGCGGCCCCCAAATCCAACACCACCGTGCCTGTATGCAAAAACCCATATTTTTGCTGAATGTCCTGCAATTTATACACGGCGCGGGACCGAAACCCCTCGGCCTTGGCCTGATGAACAAAGGGATCCCGATCCTGACGTTTCAGCCAGCGCTTGGTGATTTCACTGTGCTGTTTGTTGAATTTTCGGATGGATTTTTCAAAACGCATAATGCCCCATCACTCTTTTAAATCTTGTATGGCGTTTTCCATAACCTTGGCCCTTTCGGGTTTTTGGGCCCGCAAAAACAAACCCTGCGCCCGTCCAAAGGCATTGGCGGCGGCCGCCCGATCCACCGTTATTAAAACATTCCCGATGCGTTCGTGACATTGGGCTTGGTTGTAAAGATCCCCGCTCTGTTCGTACAGAAACAAAGCCCGCGTATAAAACTCAATCACCATGGCCTGAGGGCCCCCGCTGTTCAGCACCTGATCCGCCGTTACAACCAAAAACGTTGCCGCCCGTTTCTTTTTTCCCTGGGACGTCCAAAGATCCACCGTTTGATCCACAATCCCAGGAATGGAGGAAAACTGCCGATATTTCACCGCCACGGACAACAGATGTTCGTAAAAATAACCGGATAACAGGGGGTCATCGCGGGCCTGAATGGCCTCTTTTGCCCGCTGCATAATATAGGTTGTCATGATTTTATCGCCTTTTTTGGCGTAAACCAAGGCCTTCATAATTTCCACGTCTGCGGCGCCGTAGATATCATCCGCTTGACGATACAATATCTCCGCCTCAAACAACGCCGTTAAGGCATCATCCCAAGATTGCCTGTCCACCAGAGTTTCCGCCTGTCGATAGGCATGCTCGGCTTTTCTTTGATCCGTCCCCAAAACCCAGTAATCGTATACCGCAGACCACCCTATGAACAAAACGCCCACGGCGAAAACAATAACAAAAATAACCTTCAGGCTGTCTGAGCGCATCAAAAACGACGCCGCAGACGCCTTTAACGCACCCACCCAAAAACGCCAACGCTGGAAATTTATCATTTCTTAAACCTTTTGCGCCATACTTTAAAACAGAAACGAATAACGTTCGAGGGTTTTTATGTTTTTTGGCATTCTGGAACAGTGCTTCAATCATCTTAAAGATCTGGCGAAGTTTACCCGAAGCTCTCATACCCATCTGCGCAATCTGGAAATGCGCCAGCGGGCCCTGTCAGAGCTGATTGCCCAAGACGCCGTGGATCAGGATGAGCTGTTTGCCGAACTGGATGCCATCGAAATGGCCCTGATTGACGAGGCCATGTCCCTGTCCGAAGATATGCTGTGGCCCGACCCTGTGCCCCAGCTGACCTATCCCTCTTTTCGGAAAAATGGCAACGATAACAAGCGTTTTCGGGTGCTGGAAAGCGTTTAGTCGCCCCCAGACGCATCCCTTTTTTTGGGCTTGCTCTTGACAGTCGTTTGCAGGGTTTTGACCAAATCAAAAATGCTCTTGCGAACATCTTCATCCGCGATGGCATAAAACGCCTGCAGAAATTCCAGCGAATCCCGACGTTTCAACGGATCCACATCCTCGCCGTAGCCTTCGCTGTCCTCGTGCAGGTGATACACCATGGTATCATCCTGATCATAGGCCTCCATATGTTCAAAGAAAAACGTGATGGGCACATCCAATGCGCGGCTGATTTCAAACAGGCGGCTGGCACTGATCCGGTTGGCGCCCCGTTCATATTTTTGAATCTGTTGAAAGGTCAAACCAATTTTATCACCCAAATCCCCCTGGGTAATGCCCAACATGTTCCGCCGAATGCGGAGTCGCTGGCCCACGTGGGAATCCACAACATGAGGACTTGACATAATTTTTTTTCCTTAGTTTTTCCATAAAAAATAAAAATACGATTGTATGGCGCCGCTGTCAATACCTATGATTGTATTTTTTGGGTCTCCAACGGCTTTTTTTCAGCTTTTTTTTCAGCGAGATATCCCTGTGTCATAAAGATTTTATAAAAATATCTTGGCACACCCGCGCAAAGTCTATAAAACAAAGCTCTGGTTTCGGGGTGTAGCGCAGCCTGGTAGCGCACTTGGTTTGGGTCCAAGGGGTCGGGAGTTCGAGTCTCTCCACCCCGACCAGTTTTGACACTAAAAAAACAGCTATGACCTCCAAAAAATCCTCTCTTCCCTCTGTTTTTTCTCCATTTTCCTTTTATGGATTTTGGGTGCCGTGGATCATTGCCTTGGGATCTTTGGCCATTTATCTGGCTGTGCCCTTAACCCAAGATGTCACATGGCTGGTGTATTGCGCCCAAAAATGGCTGGCCGGCGGCACCCCGTTTACTGTTGATTTTGAGGAATTAAATCCCCCCTTTAACGTGGCCCTCTACCTTCCCTTGGCATGGCTGGTGAATCACAGCCCGTTTCCTGCGGGGCCCACCGTGTCCGCCGGCGTTTGGGGCATCATGATGCTGTTTTATTTGGGGATCCGGCACCTTTTAAATGTACAAACACACCATAACCCACCCCTTGAAAAAGAGCACGCCCACCGCATCATCACCATGGTGGCCGTGGCCCTGTTTTTGGTGCCCTTGGCCCAGATAGGACAGCGGGAACAGTTCGTCTTGGCCTTCACATTGCCCTATCTGCTCGCCGCCGCGGGACGGGCAAATGGTCAGCGCCTGCCCCTGAAAACCCAGGTGTTTTTGGGCCTGTTGGCCGGTCTGGGGTTTATCATTAAACCCTACGCCCTGATTGTTCCCCTGCTGGTAGAGGGCGTGATTGCCCGAAATCAACGGCGATTTTGGGCCCTTTTCAACCCCACATCCTTGGCCATCGGGGCCGTTTGTCTTTTGTATGGGGTTTGGATCGTCGTTGCGTTTCCCGCCTATATTGCGTTTTATGTCCCGTTGATTCGCGAAGTTTATCCGTATTTTGGCAAAAATATCGATCGTTTGCCCGCGATGCTCTTTTCCATTTTCGTCCTTGTGCCTGTGATCGCAGGGTTTTTGTTAGAAGCCCTCGATAAAAAAACCCTACGTCCCCACCACCACGTTTGGATCGCAGCGTGTTTGGGGTTTGTTTTTCTGGTTTTGATGCAGGGAAAATTCTTTCTGTACCACAGCTATCCCTTTTTGGGGGTGGCCTTTGTGTGTTTGGCAACCCTTGAAAAAATTCCCCTGCGGTATGGGATTTTGACGTTCTTTCTGATCACCGCCTTTACCGTCACGCACACATCTTTCATAAATTACTTTCGCTGGCAGCTCTTTACCAATCAGGTAGGGGAACATTTAAAAACAGAAACCGCTGTTCGGCCCATGATGATGCTCAGCCCTCATTATGGGTTTTTGCCTGTATCCCTTTTGGATAAAAACGATCCTATGATTTATGCCAGCCGATACCAGGTGACATGGTTTGCGCTGTGGATGATGGACTTTGATAAAAATCCTGCACAACACGCCCCCAAAACCCTTGGCTATAAAAACCATTTCCTAAGGGCCATGGGCGAAGACATCCGCCACTATCAGCCGCAGATTGTTTTTTTGGACCGTGATAAAGGTGCGGCGCTTCTTGAGACCTTAACAAAAAACCCTGATTTTCAAACAGAATGGCAAAAATTTTTTCCTCTGCCGGTGAACTTGGGGCCTTTTGGGGATATCTTTCGGGTGTTTATCCGAAAGGACTTTCCCCAACCCACCACCGTCCGCGACGCCATAGAGCGGGCTGTCCAGGCCACAGAGCCAACCCCTACCCCTCCAACAACCCCCGAATAAAATCCGGCAGGTTGGCTTGGCGGCTGCGGCGCAGTTTTTCCGCCGTCATAATGGCGCTGATTTGATCCAAACTTTGGTGGATGTCCTGATTCACGATGACATAATCATACTCGGCCCAGTGGCTGATTTCCTGACGGGCCCCATCCATGCGTTTTTGGATGACGTCCAGATCATCGGTTTGTCTGGCGATCAGACGGCGGCCCAGCTCCTCCATACTGGGGGGCAGAATGAACACGCTGACCATATCTTTGCGGGCCGAGAGTTTAATTTGCTGCGCCCCCTGCCAATCAATATCAAACAACATGTCGCCGCCGGCCGCCAAAACGGCCTCCACCGGTGCGCGGGGGGTGCCATATTGATTGCCAAAAACCGTGGCGTATTCCATCAACGCCTGATTGTGGATCATGGTGGCAAAGGCATCTTTTGTGACAAAATGATAATCTTTTCCGTCAACTTCCCCCGGGCGTTGGGGACGCGTGGTGGCAGAAATCGACAACGATAACTGGGTATGACGCTGCAACAGCAGGCGCGACAACGTGGTTTTTCCCGCGCCAGACGGCGAGGATAAAATCAAAATCAAACCACGATTGTCCTTATTGCGTCCGTCCATCATTTGGGGATAAAGTGCTGTGTTCCATAAGGCTCTGTTATGAAGGGCATTGCGCCGTAAATCAATGAAAAAAATCCCCAAAACCATTTGCATCACAGGGGCCAGCAACGGTCTGGGCGCCGCCCTCGCCCTGAGCTATGCCCACGCGGGCATCACCCTGTTTTTAACGGGACGCCATCCCACGCGGCTGGAATCCGTGGCCGATGCCTGCCGCAACCAAGGGGCCACCGTTCACACAAGGGCCGTGGATGTCACAAAAAAGGGCCTGATGCAGGCATGGGCCGTGGACGTTCTGGGCCACGGCACGCCGGATCTGATCATCGCCAACGCCGGCATATCGGGGGGAACGGCCGAGGGGGCCGAGTCTCTGGAGCAAATGGAATCCATGGTGTTCACCAACATCCTTGGGGTGTTTTACACGGTCGAACCTTTCCTGATGGCCCTGAAAGCCGCTAAATCTGGGCAGATTGCCATCATCAGCTCTTTGGCAGGGTATCGCGGATTTCCTGGGGCGCCGGCCTACTGCGCCACCAAGGCCGCCGTGAAAAGTTACGGCGAATCCCTGCGCAGTCTGCTGGGGGCAGAGGGGATTGCCGTCACCACCATTTGCCCGGGCTACATTCAAACCCAAATGACACAGGCCAACGATTTTCCCATGCCCATGATGTGGACGTCCCAAAAGGCCGCCGCCGTGATCAAAGAATCCCTGCGGAAAAACCCTGCCCGTCTGTCGTTTCCATGGCCCATGACGTTTTTGGTGTGGCTGTTTATGGTGTTGCCGGCGCGGTGGGTGGATGGTTTGCTCCGGCGTCTGCCCAGAAAACAGGCTTTGGCAACCGATGATTGATGTTTTGAATGCCGTTTTGCCAGTTTTTATGCTGATCCTGCTGGGATATGGCCTGAAAACCTACGCCTTTATTCCCAAAACAGGGTGGGAGGGGTTGGAACGTCTGACCTATTACCTGTTCCTGCCCGCCCTGTTGTTTCAAAATTTTGCGCAGCAATCCCCATCCGATGGGCAGCTTTTGAAAATGACCACCGTCATTCTTCTGCTGATCTTTGCGGCGGTGACGGTGGTGGCGTTTGTTGTGGGGCGCCAGATGCTGACGTTGGACAACAAAACCTTTGCATCGTTTTTTCAGGGCAGCGTCCGGTTTAACAATTATATTGGTCTGTCGTTGGTCAGCACGCTGTTTGGGAAAGAGGGCGTCACGGCCTACGGCGTTATGATTTTGGTGGCCATTCCGCTGGCCAATTTTTTAACGCTGTCGGTGATGGCCCATTACGCGCACGAGGATACCTTTTCCCTGAAACGGGTCCTGTACCGCACAGCCTTCAACCCTTTGGTGTTGGCCACGGTGGCGGGGTTTGGTGTGTCGTTGATCCCGCTGTCGTTTCCTTTGGGGGCCTCGCTGATCAAAACATTATCGGCGGCGGCTTTGCCCGGGGGTGTTTTGGGCATTGGGGCAGCCCTGTCCATTGCCCATTTGAAAGACTGCTGGAAAGCCGTTGCGGGCAGCTGCCTCATCAAGCTGATCATTTTCCCCGCCCTTGTTTTGGGACTGATGCCTTTTTATGATGTGCCGTCCCCTTGGGGGCAGGTGCTGTTGATTTTCGCCGCCACACCGTGCGCCACATCGTGCTATATTCTGTCCAAACACATGAACGCCAACGCCGATGCCATGGCCAGCATCTCTGCCGTGATGACCTTGGCCTCGGCAATCACAATGACGCTGTGGATCTATGGGGTAATGGTATGACACGGTTGAACTACTTAAGGGAACTCCTGAAAAAACAAAGTTTTGATGGCTTTTTCGTGCCCCGCACCGATGCGTATCAGAACGAATACCTCTCCCCCGATCAGGAACGTTTGGCGTGGCTGACCGGCTTTACAGGGTCGGCCGGTATGGCCATTATTTTGCAAGACACCGCCGCGCTGTTTGTGGATGGCCGGTATATCACGCAGGCCGCCGCTGAGGTTAGTCCTGATTATACCGTCCACCTGATTCCCGATGCCCCCGCCGCCGCATGGTTGAATGCCCATGCCAAAGGCAAAACCCTTGGCTTTGATCCGTGGCTGCACACGGAAAAACAGATCGCCGCTTATCAACGGGCCTGTCCCGACGTGACGTTTTTGGCCGTGGCCCAAAACCCCATTGATGATTTGTGGCACGATCGCCCCCTGCCCCCTGCCCCGCCGGCGTGGATTCATCCTGACGGTTATGCGGGGCAATCGTGGCTTGAAAAAATTGCCCAGCTGCGCCAAACCCTGAGGGCGCAAAACGCCGATGCCCTGCTGCTGACGGATGCCGCCAGCGTGTGTTGGCTGCTGAACCTGCGCGGTGGGGATATTCCCCACACCCCTTTGTTGCTGGCGTATCTTTGGATCAGCGCAACCGAGATGATCCTGTTCACCCATCCCGACAAAATTCCCGATTCGGTCCACCGCGAACGACCCAATATGATCGTGATGCCCACTGAAACCATCCTAGATGCGTTATTACGCGGTCGATCGTTTTTGACACCGTCACCCAACGGGGAAATTTCTGAAACAATTTCACATGGACGACCCAGTTCGACCATTGCGAAAACCCAAGGATTTTCCGAGACCTTAGCCCCCCGCCCTGCCCTGACCCTGTATGATGATGGGGAATGTCCCTTGGCGCTGTCTTCGGTTTTGACGCACAAAAAAGCCTTCCCCAATCCCTGCCAATGGCCCAAGGCCATGAAGAATCCCACCGAACAAAACGGTATGCGGGCTGCCCACCAGCGGGATGGGGCGGCTGTGACCCGCGCGTTGACGTGGTTGAAAACGGCCACCCACCCCATCACAGAGCGGGATATCGAAAACCAGTTTTTGGCCCAGCGGCAAAAGGAAGCCCTGTTCCACGATCTCAGCTTTCCCACCATCGCCGGTGCCGGCCCCAATGGGGCCATCATTCATTACCGCGCCACGGACCAAAGCTGCCGCACCATCA
>CANGYM010000020.1 GCA_947458145.1 Alphaproteobacteria bacterium
CACACCGTGACCCCCTGCACCGATATCCCCTATCAAGAGGCCTTGGCCATGGGGGCATTGGCGTTTTTTGAGGATAAATACGGCGATACCGTCCGCGTCATTCAAATTTCTGGTGTCAGCACCGAGCTTTGCGGGGGCAATCATGTCACTGCCACGGGGGACATCGGCAGTTTTTATCTGCTGGGTGACAGCGCCCTAGGGTCCGGTGTGCGCCGGATCGAGGCTGTGGCAGGCAAAGCCGCCGAAGATCATGCCCGCGCCGCTCTGGACCGTTTGCAGGCCATGGCCCTGTCACTTTCCACATCGCCGGAACACCTGCCTTCGCGGTTTGAAAAACTGCAAGACGACCTGCGGGACGCCAAAAAGAAACTGAAAAAACTCAGCAGCGGCGGCGGCTCTGCCCTGACGCCGACATGGATAGGCCCCATCGCCTTTGCCGATGTCAGCGATTTAGAGGATGAATCCATCACCCCCCTGCTGGATGCTTGGAAACAGAATCATCCCAAAGCTCTGGTTATTTTGGTGAAAATCGAGGGGGATAAGGGCACCCTGTGGTGCGCCGCCAGCGACGATGCCGTGGCCGCAGGCCTGCATGCCGGCAACACCGCCAAAGCCCTCGGTCAGGCGCTGGGCTCCAGCGGCGGTGGCAAGCCCACCTTTGCCCGCGCGGGATTTCGGGGGTCGGATATGACGATGATTCGCGGTGTGATTAACGATCTTAATCTTTAAACTTTGACCGTTAACGTTAGAAAATCCCCCACCGCTTCTGCCAGACGCTGATACAACGGCCGTTTAAAGGAAACGGCAATATCCGGCAAATCCTGAAGGGCGCACCAACGCCATGCACAAAATTCCGGCGGGGTGTGGGCCCTCAGGTTAATCTCAGCATCCCCCCCGCTATGACGGGCGATGACCCACGTTTGCTCTTGGCCGATGTACTGATTCCCCCAAGGCAGGCGTGCCCGCACAGCATCCGGCAAATCATACCGGTAAACCTCTGGGATTGTATGCACGATGTCTGCGGTTTTCACGCCCACTTCCTCGAACAACTCCCGCTGGGCGGCCTGCAGAACACTTTCCCCAGGATCAATGCCCCCTTGGGGCATTTGCCATGCTCTCTGGCGGCTATCCAAACGACGCCCCACAAAAACACGGTGTTGAGGATTCAACAAAACAATGCCCACACAGGGGCGGTATTCCTTTGTCATGAATGACCCTGATTTATTGTTTTTTTAAAGACAGAACATCCAAAAACCGCTGGCACTGGGCCTGCGTGCCGATGGTGATACGCAGATGATCTGGCAGGTGATAGGCCTTCACTCGCCGAATATACACGCTGTGATGACACAAGTGATCATACATCTCTTTGGCACCTGGCCCCACGTGCCACAGCAGGAAATTAGCCTCTGACGGAACAACGCTGTAGCCTCGTTTTTCAAGCTCCCCCGCCAGCCATGTCCGCACCCGTGTGTTGTTTTGGCGGGACAACGTCACAAAGGCCTGATCGCGAACCGCCACCTCGCCGCAGACTTGGGCGACGATGTTCAGGTTAAAAGGCTCCCGCGTTTTTTCCAGCGTCTGAACAATATCCGGCGCGGCATATCCCCACCCCAAACGCAATCCCGCCAGACCATAGGCCTTAGAAAACGTCCTGATCATCACCACATTATCAAAGGCATCCGCCAAACGCACACCCGCATCATAATCCGCGGCCTCTACATATTCTGCGTAGGCGCTGTCCACCACCAGCAAAATGTCCGAACGCAATTTTTCCCGAAACGCCAACAAATCCGCATACGACGTATAGGTGCCCGTGGGATTGTTCGGGTTGGCCAAAAAAACAATTTTGGTTTTTGGGGTGACGGATTTCAAAAGGGCGTGAAAATCAGGATGAAAATCCGCAGTCTCCTCCACAGGAATCGGCACCCCGCCCGAGGCTTGGGTGGCGATGGGATACACCAGAAACCCGTGCTTTGTATAAAGGACTTCATCCCCAGGCTGCAAATACGCCTGCGCGATCATATGAATCAGGTTATCGGACCCATTGCCGCAGACGATACGATCTGGGGAAAGGCCGTGGACCTCCCCAATGGCCTGCCGCAGGGGGCCGTGGCTGCTGCTGGGATAAACCTCAAAATGGGATGACATATCACGAAACGCATGCTTCACGGCCTCAGAACACCCATAGGGGTTTTCGTTGGACATCATCCGCACCAACGTTAACGCATCATCGGCGGCAAGGGTGGCATCCCCGCCCACATAGGGACTCAAAGCAACAATTCCTGGGTTTGGCTCAACGGACATCAGGGGATTTCTGTTATGTCTAAAGGGAAAATCTCAATTAAGGATAGGCGGCCAAGGGGGGTTTGGGCAAGGAGTTTTTTAATCTGGGTTTTTTCAATGTTCCCGCGTAAACGCCAGAAAAATATCCTCCAAATCCCCCTGCTTGGTTTCAATATCGGCAATGTCCAGCTTGGCCCCCGCGATGGCCGCCAAGATTTTTTGAATGGCTTCGGGGTTGGGTTGATAATCCAAAACAAGGGTGTTGGGACTGGTTTTTTTAGGCTGAAAAATGGTGAGGAAGCTGGGCACGGTCTCCAGCGGGTGTGCGAAGGTCAGAATCAGCCGTTTGCTGTCAATTTTAGAGAGCAAAACATCGGTTTTTTCAAAGGCCCGCAGCGCCCCCTTATGAATAATGGCGATGGTATCGCACATTTGCTGGGCTTCTTCTAAATAGTGTGTGGTGAGAAGGACGGTCACCCCCTCCTCTTGATTCAAACGCCGGACGTATTGCCAGAGCAACTGGCGAAGTTCGATGTCGACACCCGCCGTGGGCTCGTCCAACACCAAAACGCGGGGGTGATGCACCATGGCTTTGGCCACCATCAATCGGCGTTTCATGCCGCCGGATAGAGACCGCGCGGTGATGTTGGCTTTATCGGCCAGACCCAACGCCTCCAGAATCCCCATGGCGCGGGCGCGACGATGGCGGACACCGAAAAAACCAGCCTGAAATTCCAAAATTTCCAACGGGGTGAAAAAAGGGTCCATATTGATTTCTTGGGGGACAATGCCGATGTGGCGGCGAATCTCAACAGGATGATCATCCAAATCCATCCCGCCGATGACAACACGGCCAGAGGTTTTGGTCACAAGGCCGGCCATAATGTTAATCAGCGTGGATTTCCCCGCGCCGTTGGGCCCCAACAGCCCCAAAATAGACCCCTGAGGGATTGTCAAAGACACATCCTGCAGCGCCACCTTGGGCGCCGCCCCTTTATCCGAGATATAGGTTTTTCCCAAATGCTCAATCACCACAGCAGGGTCAAAAAGGTCTTGCGGTAAAGCTGCTGCTGTCATCATGAAAAACCATTCTTGGTTAATTTTTTATATTATCTTTTGTTTTTAAAGTTATTTATAAGCAAAGGTTAAGCCCAAAATCTTAAACACCAATTTTGCCGCCAGAAAGTCACAGGTATGGTACCCAGGGATGGGGGCCAGTTCATTCACATCCGCCCCCACAATCTCTGTGACCTGACAGGCCGCATGGATTATGTCCAGCGCCTCATCCCAAAACATCCCCCCTGGTTCCGGCGTTCCGGTGGCGGGCATCAAAGACGCATCAAACCCATCCACATCAAACGTGATATACGTCGGACGCCCGCGCAAGGGGGCGATGATATCGTTTAGGTCCCAGTTTTTTTTATCTTTGGCCCAGTGCATGTGGATGCGATGGCGATTGGCCTCTAGGAACGGGATCTCCTCAGCGGAGATATTCCGAATACCACAGGACACCAACGTCACATTGGGGGCATCCAGACACCGGCGCAGGGCGGCGGCGTGGCTGTAATGCTGCCCATCGTACCCATCCCGCAAATCCGCATGGGCATCAAAATGAAGTATGGCCAAATCGGGATACCGCTGCACAAAAGGCCGAATGGATCCGGCGGTGATGGCATGTTCCCCCCCCAACACCAAGGGAAATTTCCCATCATCCAAAACGCGGGACACAATCCCCGACAGTTGATCCAACGCCAAAGGCAAAGAGGGATTGATGGCAGGTTCCGACAAAACCACCGCCTGAAAATCGTGGTGGGGCTCTTTCCATAACACTTCATCAAAAAGCTCAACCTGAGGGCCTGCCGCCAAAATGGCCGCTGGCCCCTTGGACGTCCCCTTGCCATAACTGACTGAGGCCTCAAGACCAAAGGGAATGATCACCGAGCGGGCATCTTGGTAAGACGGATATTCCGAAGGCTCCAGATCCAAAAACCCTTCGGGGTGCACGTCAAAAGGAAGATTACTCATGATGATGGCCCTCGTGTTGCTTGCTGCCTTTTTCTGGCACGGCTAAAAATTCTGGGGATACATTCACCCCTAGGGAGGCAAAAAAGTCTTTATCGCCTATGCGGGTTTGCACAAAAAGTTTTAGGAAACCGGCTTTTTTAGGCTCCAGATGAAACGACAGAGTGGGGCCGCCCCGCTCTTGGGGTGTTTTGGGCTCAAGGCCCATGGGATGAATGTGGGCAATGGTGCGCAGATCCTCAGAAAACCCCACAACATGGGCAAACGCCCCCATGACAGGCTGCAGGGCGGTTACAGGTTTTGCCGCTTGATCCGTCACATCCACAGTGACCATAGCGGGCTTCCCCACCACCAAAGGCTCTTTGATGTTCAGGCGAAAGGTATAGGCCCCCACGGTGCTTTCTTTGGATAACGTCTTCACAGGGGGCGGTGTTTTTTCAGGATCCCCCAGATCCACCACCAGAAACGTTTGCTCTCCCGTCACCTTGGGCGTGATATCCACCCAAAGACGATAGGCTTTTTTTTGGGGAACAAAAGAAAACTGGTACTCCCCCGCAACCTTTGTTGGTGTGGGGTGAACGTGGTGATAATCCGTTAACGTGGAATCCACGACCAGAAGATGAATTTTGCGGTCATGAACCTCTTCCAGTTGATTAAGATCAACACCCTTTCCATTGTTTGTTATACGTAAAATAAAGGTTTGTTTATAAGCAACTTGATGGATAGACGAAGGCGTCACTTGGGCCGTCAAAGCCACAGGCGTTAACGATTGCGCCCCAACGGGCTGCACCCAAGATAGAGCCAAAACCAAGATAAAAAGAGCCAATCGCCCCATAAACAAGTCCCCTACTTTACATGCCAAGACGTTTTAAAAGATGCTCAAGATCCTTGACCGTCGTATAGCGGATGGTCAAACGCCCCCCCGATCCTTTGGGGCGCAGGGTCACGGGCAATCCCAAAGCCGTCACCAGATCCTTCTCCAATTTCTGGATCACCTGACCATCAACGGCAACATCTTGGGGCTTAACCTCACTGAGAGCCCCCTCCCCCATCGGGATGTTGTTGTTCAGGGCCTGCAGCAAAGGCGGCGTTTTGCCCTGTTTATGCAGGCGCACCATCTCCTCAACTTGGCGGGCGCTCAGCTGTTCTCGCACGATCAAATCGGCGAACATTTCGGCCTCGGGCAATCCGATCAAACTTCGGGCCTGTCCTGCGGTCAATTCCCCCTCGTCAATCAAGGCTTGCACGCGGGGAGGCAGATTAAGCAGCCGCAGGGTGTTGGTCACGGCAATGGTGCTGATGCCCACCTTTTGCCCCACATCCGCGTGGGTATAGCCGGCCTGATCCAAAAGGCGTTTGTACGCATTGGCCGTTTCGATGGCGGAAAGATCATCCCGCTGCAGGTTTTCAATGATGGCACATTCCAGGGCCTCTTGATCCGACAATTCCCGAATGACGCAGGGAATTTCCGTCAGCTCCGCCCTGCCGGCGGCACGCCAACGACGCTCCCCTATAACAATTTCATAGTGTCCTGCTATGGGGCGCACCACGATGGGCTGCAAAACACCTTTTTCCTTAATGGATGCCGTTAATTCTGCCAGCTTGGTTTCAGAAAAAACGGTGCGGGGCTGTAGGGGGTTTTGACGAATGCTGCTCAGCGGCAGGGTTTGCACATCCCGCGTGCCTTCCATGGGGTTTTCGGCAAACAACGCCGACAGGCCCTTGCCCAAAGCCTTTTTTTTAGGGGGTATCGTTGAAGTCATAGCTTAGGGTCGGGATTGTGTCTCTACCAACCGTTTTAGCAGGTTTTTTTCCCGCCGTAAAAACTCTTTTGCCATCATAATGTATGCTTTTGATCCCACGCAGCGCGTATCATACAAAATCACCGGCTTCCCGTGGGACGGGGCCTCGGAAATCTTGACGTTGCGGGGAATCATGGTGTCAAAGACAATATCTTTGAAATAGGTTTTGACCTCGTCTTCCACCTGACGCGAAAGGTTGTTGCGGCGATCATACATGGTCAGCACGATCCCGAACAGGTTCAAATTGGGGTTAAAGGTTTGCCGGACCCGCTCCACCGTGCGCACCAAATAACTTAAACCCTCCAGCGCATAAAACTCCGCCTGCAAGGGCACCAAAATGCGCCCCGCCGCCACAAAGGCATTGATGGTCAGCAAACTGAGCGCCGGAGGGCAATCAATCATGATATAGTCATAATGCGGGATAAACTGCTGCAACCCCTGAATCAGACGATATTCCCGATCCGCCATATCCTGCAGTTCAATATCCGCGCCCGATAAAGACGGGGAGGCCGGCAACACATCGATATTGGGCACACTGGAGGCCACCGCAATGTGGCGATCCCAGCTATCCTCAACCAACAAAGAATAGGTGCCCTGTTTGCGGATACGATGACCGATCCCCAGCCCTGTGCTGGCGTTGCCTTGGGGGTCCATGTCCACAACCAAAACGCGCTTTTTGATGGCGGCCAGTGCGGTGGCCAGATTGATGGTGGTGGTGGTTTTGCCCACCCCCCCTTTTTGATTGGCCAAGGCCAAAATTTTAAAATGGCTTGGGGGGCGAGCCGACGGAACAAACGCCTCGGCTATCAAACGAACATCGCGGGTTATTGTTTCTGTTTCCACGCTTGAACCACCAAAACCTTTGACTCTTTGAACGATTGCTCTGCATGATGAAAGGACCAACCCGCAAGGACCGCGTCCCGTAATTCATCTTTAGCGTGTGCACCTTTCAAAAAATAGCATATCGCATTTTCCTTCGCAAGACATGATCCATAATCCAGCAAACGCACCAGCGGGGCGCAGGCGCGGGCCATCAAAATATCCGCAAAATCAGGGGGCATATCCGAAAACGTTAGGTTGTGAACCGTCACAGGGGCGCCTGTTTTTTGGGCCACCAGATTCAGAAACGACGCTTTTTTATGATTTTTTTCCACCAGATGCACATGATGCTGACGAATGAGGGCCCAGAGCAGCCCAGGAATCCCTGCCCCACTGCCCATATCAGCCACAACCGCCCCTGCAGACAGGGGTGGTATGATCTCCGCCAACGCCAAAGCATCGGCCAAATGATGGTCACAAAACCCATCCCACGATCCCAACGTGCTGGCCCCCACCAGATTGATGGATGTGCTCCAGCTTTTCAGGGTTTCATAATACACCCTTAAAGACGAAAGAAGAGGCTCAGCAAGAGACAGCACCGCCCTCCTCCTCCCATCGTATCAACATGGGGCCCAAGACTTGACCCCCAAAAAGGTGAATATGCAAATGGGGAACCTCTTGCCCCCCGTTCAGGCCGATATTGCTGAGGATACGATAGCCCGATGATGTTAAATTCTGTTCCTTGGCGATTTTTCCAACGGCCCGAAACAGGGCGGCGATTTCCCCCTGTGAGGCATTGTGGGAAAAATCCGTCATATCCGTATAGGGCCCTTTGGGAATCACCAGAATATGGACTTTTGCCTGGGGATGGATGTCGTGAAAGGCCAGCACGTGGTCATCTTCGTAAACTTTTTGACAGGGAATCTCGCCCCGCAGAATTTTGGCAAAAATGTTTTGGGGGTCATAGGGCATGGGGATGTTTCCTTGAGGGTTAAGACGCCGCCTCAACCTGGCGATCGGGATTTAGCAGCTTGTTGACCTTTCCATCAAACAGGATGGATTCGGCTTCATTCAGCAAGGCATCAATTTTATCCTCATCCTGACATTCCACCATAATGCGAATCAGGGGCTCAGTTCCCGACGGGCGCACAACAATGCGGGCGGTTTTTGCCACCTTTTCTTGAAGCTTCTCCAGACGCTTTGTGACAGTGGTATCTTGCAAAAGGCTTTTGTCCACATTTTTCAGGTTGCGGATTTTTTGTGGAAAGGGTTTTAAAATGTTGGTTAAGGCTGTGCTGTCCAAATCATGCTGTTGCATGACCGCCAAAACCTGCAGCGCCGCAATCAACCCATCCCCCGTGGTGGCGTGTTCCCCCACAATGATATGGCCCGACTGTTCCCCGCCCAAGTTCAGGCCATTTTGCCGCATGGCCTCCACCACATGCCGGTCCCCCACGGGGGTGCGGTAAAGTTTCAGGTTCAGGGTGGAGAGGAAATGCTCCAGCCCCATATTGCTCATCACTGTGGCGGCCACCCCGTCGCCCCGCAGCAGGCCCTGTTCATACCAATACCCCGCAATAATGGCCAAAATGGCATCGCCGTTAATCAGCGTTCCGTTTTTATCACACAAAATCAAACGGTCTGCATCCCCATCCAGCGCAATGCCCAAATCGGCTTTCTCTGCAATCACGCGGGCACACAGCTGCTCTGGATGCAAACTGCCGCACTGGGCATTGATGTTAAACCCATCGGGGGAAACCCCTATGCTGCACACCTCGGCCCCCAATTCCCAAAAAATCGTGGGCGCAATTTTATAGGCCGCCCCATGGGCACAATCCAAAACCAAACGCAATCCATCCAGCCGCAGGCCGCGGGGGAACGTCATTTTTACCGCTTCGATATAACGCCCTATGCTGTCTTCCATACGGCGCACGCGCCCCATGGCATGGGGCTGGGCATAGTGACTTGACAAATCGGTGTGCACCAGACGCGCCACCTCGGCCTCGTCTTCGTCGCTGAGTTTAAAACCATCCGATCCAAAAAATTTAACCCCGTTGTCGTGATAGGGATTATGGGACGCCGAAATCATCACCCCCAAATCCGCCCGCATCGAGCGCACCAGCTTGGCCACAGCCGGCGTGGGAAGAGGCCCCGTGGTAATCACATCCACCCCCATGGCAGAAAAACCCGCCACCAAGGCAGGCTCGATCATATAGCCCGACAAACGGGTGTCCTTGCCAATAATGGCCAAATGACGATGATTGCCTCGTTTCAGGCATAAAGACACCGCCGCCGCCACATTCATCAGGTTCACCGGCGTAATGGGCCCTGTGTTGGCCAAGCCACGAATCCCGTCCGTCCCAAAAAGAGTGTCTGAGGAGGTTGTCATATTACCCATCCTTAATTTTTTTATTGTTTCTTTATTCACCCACATTCAGGGCCACAAACAGTTGAGAGCCTTCCGGTAAGCGCATTTGCATCAACAACGATCGCGCCCCCCGCTTTTTCAGGGTTTCGACCAAGCTCATAACCTGCTGAGGTGTGGTGACCCGATCCCGAGAAACGCTGAGAATCACCGTCCCCTGACGAATGCCAGCCTGATAAAGCTCGCTGTTTGTTTCCACGCGACTGACCAACACACCCTGAACGCTCTCAGGAATTTGATAGGCTTGACGGTTCTGGTCCGATAAAGACACCAGATGCATGCCGTAAAGGATCACTGTGGATTGTTTGCCTTGTTTGTCTTGAGGGGTGGCGGATTCTTCCTGAGGCTCCTCATCTTCCAAACGTTCAATTTTGGCCTGAGTGGTGCGGCGGGACCCATCGCGCCAATAGTCCAACGTGACGGTTTTGCCCACAGGGGTGGCCGCCACCAAACGGGGCAGGTCTTTGGACACCTTAATATCATGCCCATCATAACGGGTGATGACATCGCCATCTTCGATGCCGGCTTTGGATGCGGGGCTGTTTTCGTTGACGCGGGCGATCAGAACACCGTCTGTATTGTTCATGGACAGACTTTCGGCCAGCTCGGGGGTGATTTCCTGAATCCGCACGCCTAACCATCCGCGCTCGGTCTTACCGTTGGTGCGAAGCTGATCAATCAGCGGCTTGGCCATGTTGGCCGGAATGGAAAAACCAATGCCCACACTGCCGCCCGAGGGGGAAAAAATGGCACTGTTGATGCCCACCACCTGCCCATCCTGATTCAACAGGGGGCCACCTGAGTTCCCCTGATTGATGGCGGCATCCGTCTGGATAAAATCATCATAGGGGCCGGCCTGAATATCCCGCGCCCGCGCCGAAATAATCCCCGCCGTCACCGTCCCCCCCAAGCCGAAAGGATTGCCAATGGCCATCACAGGATCCCCCACCCGCGCACGGTCGGAATCACCCCAGGACAAGGTAGGCAGGGTCTTTGACGCCTTTACCTTCAGCAAAGCCAGATCGGTTTTTTCGTCACGACCCACCAACGTGGCGGGCAGTTTTGTCTGATCATTCAAAATCACCTTAATGTTCTCAGCATCCTTAATCACATGGTTGTTGGTCACCACATAACCATCCGGCGAAATGATGAAGCCGGACCCCAAGGCAATGCCTTTCTTGGGCGGTGCATTTTTGTATTGGTTTTCAAAAAAATCTTTAAACATCTGCTCAAACGGCGACCCTGGGGGGAACTGGGGCATTTGCGTGCGCCAGTCTTCCTGCTTAACCGCCTGAACAGCGGCAATGTTCACCACCGCCGGACTGGCTTTTTCCGCCAAATCCGCAAACGACACCATGGAAACGTTGGCCCAAGCTGGCGCCACCATCACCAAGACAAGCGCAAAAAAACGTAAAACCATAAACACGCCTTTGGATTTTTTTTAAAGATTTTTTACCGCGTTACCGGCGCCCAAAACTAGGATTTTGGGATGATGGGTGGCCAGTTCAGCCTCCTCAAACTGGGCATATGCGGCAATGATAATGTGATCCCCCACAGCCACCAAACGGGCCGCCGCACCGTTGACACAAATCTGACCCGCTTGGCCCAAAATGACATAGGTGGTAAAGCGCTCGCCGTTGGTGCAGTTATAAACATCCACCTGTTCATATTCCACCAGCCCGACAGAGGCACAGAGGGTGGGATCAATGCTGATGGACCCCTCGTACATCAAATCGGCCTCTGTCACAGTGGCGCGGTGAATTTTGGATTTTAAAAGGGTGCGGCGCATAAAACGTTGATCAAAACCTTCGGAACAGGAGGATTATTGTAACCAAGGCCAGACAAAACACAAGGGGGGGGTAAGCCCGATCAACCAATTCTGTCTCTATCGGAACAAACCCATAGACAAATAGATTGTGCCACCATTTGACCCATGCTAATCATACACATGAATTATCCCTTCCCTTTGTCTTTTTCAAAAAAAGGTCTTTGCCATGCAAAAAAAACACATCGCTTTATCCATGATCTTATCATGTGTCCTCGCCAGTGCTGCCATGGCCGCGGGCGGTGGCTCTATTGTGGTGGATCCAGGGGCCATGAAAGGGACGCATTTTGATCCTAAGGGCAAGCTTCCCTCGAAATTCACCATCGAGCTTCAAGAAGGCCTTCGCAAAACGCTCCCCTTTGAAGACAAGCGGGATTTTGAAGAGGCCAAAAAAGGCTTTATCGCCGCCCCCGATTTCAAACAAATCAAAGCCGATGCGGGTAATGTCGCTTGGGACATGGGCAGCTATGAATTTTTACTGCAGGGAAAGGACTTCGACAGCATCCATCCATCTCTGCAACGTCAGGCGATTTTGAATATGGCGTACGGGCTGTACGAGGTTGTGCCCGGGAAAATTTATCAAATTCGCGGGTTTGACTTGGCCAACATCACCTTTATTAAGGGAGACACGGGCTGGATTGTTTTTGATCCCTTAACCACGCGGGAAACGGCGCGGGCCGCCCTGAATTTTATCAATGAAAAACTGGGTAAACGTCCCGTTGTGGCGGTGGTTTACTCGCATTCGCACGGTGATCACTTCGGTGGCGTTCGCGGCGTGGTGGACGAGGCCGATGTGAAAAGTGGCAAAGTCCCCGTCATTGCCCCCGTGGGATTCATGACGCACGCCATTTCTGAAAATGTCTATGCCGGTAACGCCATGACCCGCCGGTTGTTTTATCAATACGGTGTGCTGCTGCCGCGCAGCCCCTACGGTCACGTGGATCAATCCATTGGAAAAAACGTGGCGGCAGGGGCCACGGGCCTGATTGCCCCCACGCGAATTGTGAAAAAACCGTTTGAGGAAATGACGGTGGATGGAGTGAAGATGGTCTTCCAAAACACCCCTGGCACCGAAGCCCCTGCGGAGATGAACACCTATTTTCCTGATCTAAAAGCTTTTTGGGCGGCGGAGAACATCACGGGCACCATCCACAACATTTATACGTTGCGCGGGGCCCTGGTGCGGGATGCGCTGCTTTGGTCCAAGGGCATCAACGAGGCCCTGTATCATTTCGGCAAGGACGCAGATGTCATGTTTGCCTCCCACAGCTGGCCACGGTGGGGCAATGACCGGATCCAAGAGGTTATGCGGACCCAGCGCGACACCTATGCCAATTTAAACAATGAAGTGCTGCACTTGGCCAACCAAGGCGTGACCATTAACGAGATTCACAATGTGTATCGTTTGCCCAAAAGTCTTCAGAATCAGTGGGCGGCTCATAGCTATCACGGATCTGAAGAACACAACAGCCGCGCTGTCATCAATCGCTATCTGGGGTATTGGGATGCGAATCCAGCAACGTTGATCCCCCTTTCCCCCGAAGATTCTGCGCCCCTGTATGTTGACATGATGGGCGGCAGCCAGAAAATTATGGACAAAGGCAAACAGTTGTATGACCAAGGCAAATATCTTTATGCCATGGAACTCTTGAATAAATTGGTTTACGCTGAGCCCAAGAATCAACCAGCAAAAAATCTTCTGGCTGATATTTTTGAACAAATCGGCTATCAGAAAGAAAGCCCCAGTGTACGGAACAGCTTTCTGGCTGCTGCTTATGAATTGCGGAATGGCTTGCCCCAAGGGGCATCGCCCAAAACCACAGGTCCCGATGTGATTCGGGCCATGTCCACCGATTTATGGTTAGATTTTCTCGCCATTCGTCTTGATCCTGCGGCCGCTGAGGGCAAGCATTTTGTCATGAACTTGGTCACACCGGATAATAACGAAAAATATGTGGTGGAACTCAGCAACAGCACACTGACCAGTATCCAAGGGTTTCAGGCCAAAAATGCCGATTTAACCATCACCATTAACCGCAGCGAACTCAATGACATCATGATGGGGGCGGCGACCTTTGATGATAAAATCAAAGCAGGAAAGGCCAAGTTTGAGGGCAATCGGAAACCCTTTGATGAACTCAAACAAATGATCGTGACCTTTGATATGGGGTTTGAAATCATGCCCGGGACGGTTGCACCCAAACAAAAGGCTGCGCCGCAGGAAAAATCCTTTGCACAGCCTGCGCCTGCGGATTCTACGGGGGGGTGATTTTATTTATTTTCCTTTTTTTGACAATTAACTAAGGAATTTTTTATGGGTATGAAATCAAAAATCAATATTCTCGTGATGGCGGCTTTGCTTGCAGGACCTGTGGCCACAGCGGCTCTGGCCACGGTCCATGCCGATGGGGCTCCCATGGCAAAACAAGCGGCGGATCAGTCTGAAATTTCCGAACAAGAGGCCTACACCATCGGCGTGGAAGCCTATAACTATTTTTACCCCCTGCTTTCCATGGATTTAACGCGGCGGGTTTTCACCAATACCACCCCCGAGCCTGTGCCAGGTCATGGCCCCATGAATGCGTTTCAACACTTGCGGGCCTTTCCCGATGCCAATTTTCGGGCCATTGTACGGCCCAATTTTGACACCCTGTATTCTGCCGCTTGGTTGGATGTGCACAAAGAGCCCATGATTGTTTCCGTTCCCGACACCCAAGGTCGGTATTATTTGCTGCAGATGCTGGATATGTGGACGGATTCCTTCGCTGGCGTGGGCAAGCGCTCCAACGGCACGACGGCCGCGCATTTTGCAGTTGTGCCGCAGGGTTGGCAGGGGAAACTCCCTACGGGGGTTGAGCGGATCGAGGCACCCACCCCCTATGTCTGGATTCTTGGCCGCACCCAAACCAACGGCGTGGCGGATTATCCAGCGGTTCATGCGATTCAGGATGGTTATAAGATCACGCCCCTTTCCCGTTGGGGCAAATCCCCAGAAAACGTCAAAGGTGTCTTTGATCCCAATCTGGATATGAAAACCCCACCGATGCGTCAAATCAATGCCTTATCGGCCAAGGATTATTTTGAAACCGCGGCGGCCCTGATGACAATGCACCCCCCGCACATCACCGACTGGTCGATGACGGAACGTTTAAAGCGCATTGGCATTGAAACTAGCAAGCCCTTTGATTTCAGCAAAGCCCCCGCCCCTGTTCAGGCCGGATTGACCCGCGCTGTGGCCGAAGGCCCTGCTGCCTTGGCCGCAAAAGCCCCCACGGTGGGCCGCAAGGTCAATGGTTGGCAAATGAACACAGATAATGTTGGTGTTTATGGTAACTCTTATTTGAAGCGTGCCATTGTCGCCCTGGTGGGACTCGGGGCCAACGAGCCAGCGGATGCTATTTATCCCCTCGGCCTTGTTGATGCCGACGGCAAGCCCCTAGATGGCAGCCACAATTATGTCATGCACTTTTCCAAGGAAAACCTCCCGCCTGTCAGCGCGTTCTGGTCTTTGACTATGTATGATGGAGAGGGTTTCCCTGTGCCCAACGTGAAAAACCGCTTTGCCATCGGGGATCGGGATCCCTTGGTGTATAACGCCGATGGGTCTTTGGATTTGTACATTCAGCATGAATCCCCTGGGGCGGATAAAGAGGCCAACTGGTTGCCTGCCCCCGCAAAAGGACCCATGCCCATCACCATGCGCCTGTACGGGCCCAAGCCGGAGGCTTTGGAAGGGCGCTGGAATCCGCCGGTTGTGAAAAAAGTAAATTAAAACACCCACCAAAATCAGGGCGATTTCCAAAATTATACGAAAAATACTGGAAAACGTTGCTGACCCTTGGGTCATCGCAATGATAGTGCTTTCAATGTATTTTCGTACTGAGCCGAGAACAAGCCTAGCGGAGCGATGTCTAGTGAATTCAGGTGAGCGACGCTAGGCGCCGTTCGCAGGCCAGTACGGGAATAAAGTGGAAATACTATAAAATCCCACAGGACCACAGGGGGGGGGCCTTAAGGACCACCACCCCATGACACCCAAAAATAAGGGATCAGTACACCCGCTTTTGCGGCGGAATCACTTCGGCCTCGGGGGTTAGGGTGTTCATGTGGACAGGGCGATAATCCACGCGCACATCGCCGGCGTCATTGATCCATGACAGGGTGTGTTTCATCCAGTTGGCATCATCCCGTTCGGGGAAATCCTCGTGGGCGTGGGCGCCGCGGCTTTCTTTCCGTGCATTGGCGGAATGAATGGTGGTGACGGCTTGGGGCATCAGATTTTCCAGCTCCAAAACCTCCACCAAATCCGTGTTCCAAATTAATGAGGGATCGGTCACCTTCAAATCCTGCATTTTATGGGCTGCGGCGGTGATTTTCTGCACCCCTTCCTGCAAAACCTCGGTGGTGCGGAAAACGGCGCAGTTGTTTTGCATGATTTTTTGCATTTCCAAACGGACAGAGGCCGGCAAAGTCTCCCCCTTGGCATGACGCAACCGATCAAAACGGTCTAGGGCAGCCTCAGACAGGTGCGCTTTCACCGTTTTGTGGGTCCGTGATGCCTTTAGGTCTTCCGCCGCCTTCTGCGCGGCAGCACGGCCAAACACAACAATATCCAGCAGCGAGTTACATCCCAAACGGTTGGCCCCGTGTACGGATACACAGGCGGCTTCACCAATGGCCATCAGGCCTGGGCAGACGGCATCGGGATCAGAGGCCGTAGGATTCAAAACCTCACCATGATAATTCGTGGGAATCCCGCCCATGTTATAGTGAACGGTGGGCAAAACAGGAATCGGGGCCTTGGTCACATCCACACCGGCAAAGATTTTTGCCGTTTCGGAAATGCCAGGCAAACGTTCATGCAGAACATCAGCACCCAAATGTTCCAAATGCAGAAAAATATGATCATTTTCTGCCCCGACGCCCCGTCCCTCGCGGACCTCCAGCGTCATAGAGCGACTGACCACATCACGGGACGCCAGATCCTTAGCATTGGGCGCGTACCGTTCCATGAACCGCTCGCCTTTGCTGTTGGTGAGATAGCCTCCCTCTCCCCGAGCGCCCTCTGTGACCAAACAACCCGACCCATAAATCCCCGTGGGGTGAAATTGAATGAACTCCAGATCCTGCAAAGGCAATCCCGCCCGCAGCACCATCCCCCCGCCATCGCCCGTACACGTGTGGGCCGAGGTGCAGGAGAAAAACACACGCCCATACCCCCCCGTGGCCAAAACGGTCTTGTGGCCAAAAAACCTGTGCAGAGTCCCATCTTCCATACACAGGGCCAGAATGCCGCGGCAAACACCCTCGTGGTCAAACAAAAGATCAATGACGAAGTATTCGATAAAAAACTCGGCATTGTGTTTCAAACATTGCTGATACAGCGTGTGCAAAATGGCATGCCCCGTACGGTCCGCGGCCGCGCAGGCACGGCGGGCCATTTTTTCACCCTTATTCACCGTATGCCCTCCGAAAGGACGCTGATAGATTTTTCCATCATCCGTACGGGAAAACGGCACCCCAAAATGTTCCAGCTCTAAAATGGCGGGAATGGCTTCGCGGCACATGTATTCAATGGCGTCTTGATCGCCCAACCAGTCGGACCCCTTGATGGTGTCGTACATATGGTTTTGCCAGCTGTCCTCGTCAAGATTGCCCAGCGCGGCAGCAACACCCCCTTGGGCCGCCACGGTGTGGCTGCGTGTGGGGAATACTTTGGTGACACAGGCGGTTTTCAAACCCGCCGCCGCCATGCCCATGGTGGCACGCAGGCCGGCGCCGCCCGCCCCCACAACAACAACATCATAGTAATGATCCACCAAAGGATAAGCTTGGGCCATGAACGATTTCCTTCTTTTCCTAAAACTTAGCCGCCAGAACAATTAAACTGTAGGCCGCAACCAACATCAAAGCCCCGTGCACAATTTTCAGGGACAACAAGCTGAACAATTTGACTTTGGGGCAATGCACATAATCCTCGATCACCACATGCAAACTCAAATAACTGTACCACAGAGACACCAACAGATACGCCATCAAAACCAACCCCCGCACAGGATGGGCCAACCACAACCGCGCCGCATCAAAGGGCATGGTGGAGAGATAAACAAACCCCACCATAAAAAAAGGCGACAGCAGCAACAAAACAATAGAGGAAACCTTCATGGCCCACCAATGGGCCGTTCCCGAACGGGCAGAGCCCAAACCCTTAGCGCGTCCCAAAGATGATCGTTGAGTGTCAGACATAATACAACCTGCAAAGCGTTCCCAGTGTCAGCACCAGCGTGCCCAAAAGAATCAAAACATTTGACGTCTTAACCACGGACAAATCATACCCGTACCCCATATCCCAGATCAAATGGCGCAATCCCGCGCAAAAATGATACCAGAACGCCAAAACAAACCCCACCACCACAATATTCCCGACGGTGGTTTTCAAACAGGCCATCATGCGATCATAAACAAAGGGCTCAAACGTCAACAATGCCAGCATCAACACGATCCCCACCGTGGCCAAAGACAAAACCACCCCCGAAATCCGGTGCGATATGGACAAAACAGCCGCCAAAGGCAGACGGTACACCTGCAAATGCGGGGAAAGAGGACGTTTTTTTTTCATAAGGGCTCTCAATGGCATTGTCCCAAAAACAATAGCATCACTATAGTCCCGCTGCCTGTTCTGTCAATGGTCTCCTGACGTTTTTTCCCCCACAGCGGGAGCGTTGGCCGTTAACGCTCCCTTAATCCTTTCCCCGCACACTAAAGGGAAAGAAAAATCAAGAACGCCTATCAACGCGCCCCCTGTTTATGTCCACCAGCACCCTGTCTTTTTGGAACATCAAAACGTTGATGCAGCACACCGACCTGATGATGGCGGTGGCGTTGATTGCCCTGATGCTGGTGCTGATTTTGCCCCTGCCCGTATGGATTTTGGATTTGGGGCTCACGCTATCCTTTTCACTGGCCGTTTTGATTTTGATGACCACGATGTTTATCAAAAAGCCTTTGGAACTCAGCAGCTTCCCTACCCTCCTTCTGTTTGCCACGTTTATTCGTCTTTCGCTGAATGTGGCCTCAACCCGCGTGATTTTAAACGAGGGGTATCAGGGCACCCACGCTGCGGGGCATGTGATTGAGGCCTTCGGAAGCTTCCTGATGCAGGGCAATACACTCATCGGGATCGTCGTTTTTGCCATTTTGCTGATTGTGAATTTTATTGTCGTGACCAAAGGTTCGGGCCGTATCGCCGAGGTTTCCGCGCGGTTTAGTTTGGATGCCATGCCAGGGAAACAAATGGCCATTGATGCGGACCTTTCCGCGGGCATGATTGACGAAGACACCGCCAAAAAACGCCGGAAAGAGCTGGAAGACGAAAGCACCTTTTACGGATCCATGGACGGTGCGGCCAAATTCGTGCGCGGGGACGCCATTGCGGGGTTAATCATCACGTTTATCAACATTATTTTTGGGATCATTATTGGCACAACGGAACATGGGCTATCCATGTCAGAGGCCGGAAAAACCTATGTTTTTCTGACCGTGGGGGATGGACTCGTCACCCAGATTCCGGCCCTGTTAATCGCGATTGCGGCGGGTATCTTGGTCACCAAGGCCGGCGTTGAGGGATCGGTTGACAAAGCCGTTTTGCAACAGCTGGGGAATTACCCCAAATCCATCGGGCTGAGTGCCGTTATGATCTTGTGCTTTGCCGCCATGCCAGGCGTGCCCAAAATTCCTTTTTTAAGCATCGCCATAATCTTGGGCGGGGTGAGTTTTTACATTTACAAAACCCGCAGGGATGGGTTGACAAAGGGAGATAAGGGCAAAAAAGCCCCAAGAGCCCTGGGCAGCGATGGCCGTCCTGTGGCCCTGCCCGCAGGGGCGGATTCGGATGAAGAAGAGGCCCCACCGCTGACCGAAGAGCAAATCATCACCAACGCCCTGCATATTGACGCGGTTCGTTTGGAATTGGGTTATGGATTGATCCCCTTGGTGAAGGGCAGCTTTGCCGGACAATCTGTGGTCAAATTGCCAGAGCAAATCCGCACCCTGCGCAAAACTCTGGTGTCCGAAATGGGATTCATCGCCCCCAGCATCCGGATTCAGGATAACCTGCAGCTGGCCAGCGAAGCCTATGTCATTTACGTTAAGGATATTGAGGTTGGGCGCGGGACCCTGCGCCCCAACTGCGTCATGGCCCTTAGCCCCAGCGGAGAGTCCATAACCCTAACCGGTGAAGCCACCACCGATCCGGCTTTTGGTTTGCCGGCCATGTGGATCACCCAATCCGAACGGGATGCCGCCACCCTGAAAGGCTATACGGTTGTCGAGCCCTCTGCCGTGCTGATGACCCATTTAACCGAAGTTGTCAAAGACCATATGCCGGACCTTCTTTCCTACGGCGAAACCCAAAAACTGCTGGATCAGATTCGGGAAGATCACAAAAAACTGATCGAAGATATCATTCCCGAAAAACTTTCCGTCACCATTTTGCAGCGGATTCTTCAGGCCCTGTTGAAAGAGCGCGTCAGCATTCGGGATCTGCCTGCCATTTTAGAGGCGCTGGCCGAGGCAGCAGGACAAACCCGCAACATTGTTCTGCTGGTGGAACACGTGCGGCAGGCCCTATCCCGAACCCTGTGCCAAACCCATGTTCAAGAGGACGGCGTTTTATGCATCGTGGCCGTGGGCCCCCAGTGGGAGCAAACGTTCGAAGAAAGCCTGGTCGGCCAAGGCGACATGCGCACCCTGGGCATGGCCCCCAGCCAAATGCAGAAATTTGTCAAAGTGGTCAATGAAACATTCGAAGATCAAATGCGCAAGGGCAACTATGCGGTCCTGATGACCTCTGCCGGTATCCGGCCCTATGTGCGGATGGTGCTGGAACGCCTCAGCCCATCGACCCCCGTTTTGTCCCAATTTGAAATTCATCCAAAAATCAAAATCCGAACCGTTGCACAGATTTAAATTCAAATGTATTTTTAAGTTGATTTTACAGAAAAATCCGTGTATAGTGATTCCCATCTAAGATTTCTAAAATCTTTCCCCCTAACCTTCGGGTTTTTTTTAAGGAGACTTTATTCATGAATCTACAAAACGATACCCATTTTGACGAAACCCATTCAACACCTGTTCCTGAAGACACTTCATCATCCCCCACCCCAACCCCCACAGAAACGCCGGCCAAAACCAAACGCATCATGCGTTCTGACAATCCCATCATTCAGGCGTGTTTGGGGGAATTGTTTCGGTTTTCCTCCCCCATTCAGATTGAAACCCGCCTGCGCAGCCTTCGCCGTCAATTTGTTTGTGTTGATGGGGATGAACATGACAGCTTGATCCTCTGGGTCCACGACTTTCAAATCACCAGCAACGAAGACACGCAGGGCTTTGTGGGGCACTTTGCCTGCATTTCTGGAAAGACTCTACTCGATGGGGCCCTGACGCTGAGCATCACCAAAGTGCCCATGCCCCTTGCCGATCACCCCCACAAAAAACGCCCAAAACAACCCCATCCCAACGGCGCCCATCCCATCATGCGTCGCATCAACAAAGAATACATTTACCCCACCGAAGACGAGGCCCTGCAAGATTTGGCGGCTTTGCACGCGGAATTTCCCGATGTTTCCATTCCTGCCAGCCCTGAAAAGCTGTATATCATCATTTATGATCGCAGCGACAAAACCCGCGGCCCTGTGCGCAAAGTGGTGATGCGGGTAATTGCTGTAGAGGACGAAAACGCCGACGAAAACACCCCCACCCAAGGTTATAAAATTGTCATTAAGGACAACAACCGCCGCAGCGGGGGCGGAAAAGGCATCGCCGCCATGACACTGGCAGGGGATCAGATGATGGGCCGGTAACAGGGTGTTTCAGGGCCTAAGGGACGCTAACACCCCTTGCAAAACGTAACACGCCGCCAGCTGGTCCACAACCTGCGCCCGCTTTTGACGGGAAACATCGGCGTGGATTAAGCTGCGCTGCATGACAGAGGTGCTAAACCGCTCGTCCCAAAGCAAAATCGGCCCTGTGTATCCGGCTTTGATGAAAAGATGCGCAAAGGCCTTGGCGGATTGGGCCATGGGGGTTATGCCGCCCTCAAGGGAAAGCGGTAACCCCACAACAGCCCCCGCGACATGGTGTGTTTTGGCGTAGGTTAAAAGGCTGTCCAGGCATGCCGCCGTGGGGCTGCGGGCCACTTTGGTTTCGGGGGTGGCAACCGTTTGCGTGGGATCAGACAGTGCCACACCAACCCATTTTGTGCCCACGTCCAGCGCCATCAGGCGACCTTGCTGGGGTAAACGCTCTTTGAAATCCGAAAGAGAAGAAAAAATCATGGGTTGCACCGTGGGCAGGTTTGGGGTATGGATAGAAACTCTTTCGTACCGTGTTTCGCATGACCCTTCAACGTTCGGATATTCAGCGCCTGGCCAAAAAACTTGCCAAGATCCATTTGGATGATGCCGAATGCGATGCCTTAACCGTGGATATTCAAAAAATTATGGGCCTGATTGAACAGCTGG
>CANGYM010000021.1 GCA_947458145.1 Alphaproteobacteria bacterium
AACAGGCGCATATACGCCCCGAAAATCTGGTTATAGGTTTCGGCGGCGGCGTCCTCTGACACATCAAAGGAATACCCGTCTTTCATCAAAAATTCCCGCCCGCGCATAACGCCAAAGCGGGGGCGGATTTCATCGCGGAATTTCCAGTGGATTTGATACCACAATTGCGGCAAGGCCTTGTGAGAGCGCACGTTTTTGCGAAACAGGTCCGTCATGGCCTCTTCGGCTGTGGGGCCGTAAATCATGCCGCGGCCGTGGCGATCTTTCAGACGCAGCATTTCATCGCCGTAACTGTCCAATCGTCCACTTTCCGCCCACAAATCATCGGGTTGCAGTGTGGGAATCAAAATCTCTTGACCCCCAATATCCCCCATGACAACGCGGATGTGATCGGAAATGTTGTTCAACACCCGCAGGCCCAATGGCAACCACGTATACATCCCCGCCGCCAAGGGCCGAATCAGCCCCGCGCGAATCATCAGCTGGTGGGACACAATGCTGGCATCGGCGGGGTTTTCTTTCAGCGTGGGAATAAAGGCAGCAGACAGGCGCATCGTGGAACTTTCTTAATCTCGAGAGGGGGATAATTCAAGCTCAGTAATCCCACCCATGTAGGGGTGTAACACCTTAGGCAGGGGAAGAGGACTGTAAGAGTCTTGAAAAAAATTTTCCAGCAGGGCCCCCAACGTCCGACCCACGGCCAAACCAGACCCGTTCAGGGTATGGACAAACGCCGTGGCCCCTGTGTCTTCCCGTCGATAGCGGGCGTTCATCCGGCGGGCCTGAAACGTGCCAAAACGACTGCAACTGGAAATTTCGCGGTATGTTTGTTGGGCGGGCATCCAGACCTCTAGGTCATAGGTTTTCTCCGCCGTAAATCCCATATCCCCCGTACATAACAGCACGCGGCGATAGGGTAGTTCCAAACGCTCCAAAATAACCTCAGCGCAGCGGGTCATGCGTTCGTGTTCTTCAGCGGCCTCTTCGGGGGTGGTGATGCTGACCAATTCCACCTTGTGAAACTGGTGCAGGCGAATCAGGCCCGCGGTATCGCGACCGGCAGAACCAGCCTCGGACCGAAAGCAGGGGGTATGAGCGGTGAAACGCAAGGGCAAGCCTTGACTGATGATCATATCCGCCACCATGTTGGTGAGCGGCACCTCCGCCGTGGGGATCAGGTAATGGCCGGTGGTGGTTTTGAATTGATCTTCTTCGAATTTTGGCAATTGGCCCGTGCCAAACAGGGCATGGGCATGAACCAGATAGGGGGGGGAGACCTCTTTATAACCATGTTCCCGCGTGTGCACATCCAGCATAAACTGCCCCAAAGCGCGTTCCAGTCTGGCCAACATTCCTGTTAGCATCACAAAACGGGTACCCGACATCCTAACAGCACTAACAGCGGCATATTCAGCCCAATGTACAGTATCAGCAATCAATTCATGGGCTGGTGTTTGATCTGGGCGCGGGGTGCCCCAGCGGTGTTGGTCCACGTTGTCGGTTTCGTCTTTTCCCTCTGGAATTTCTGGCAAAGGGATATTGGGCACAGCCTGCCAAGCGTTCTGAAAATCCTCTTCGGCTTGATCCTGCTGGGTTTTTAGGGTGTCCAGTGTTTCCTTTAACAGGGCCACACGAGCCTTAGCGGCCTCCGCCGATGCTGTGTCGCCGGCCTGCAAAAACGCACCGATGGTTTTGGATAGCTGGCCGCGTTCTTCCTGCGCCGCTTGCCACTGAGTTTTCAGGGACCGCAAATGCTGGTTCTTGGCGATTAAGTCATCGGTAATATCGGGGGCACCGCGCTTTGATAGGGCGGCGCGGAGGATATCGGGATCTTTGCGCAGAATATCAGGATCAATCATGCCACATCCGTTTTTTTGGCTTTGACGGGGGGGGTGGCGTTGGCCTCCAGGGCGGCCACACGGGCCTCCAGCGCCACGATCAGGGTGCGCAGGTCCGCCAGCTGCTCCTCTGTCACCAAGTGCCAAGACTTGGCGCAATCGCCCACCTTGTCCTTGATGATGGTTTCCATCTGTTTACGAAACGCATCGGCACCTTGAAAGGCACCGCCGGCCATTTTGGCCATATCGTCAAAAAAGTTTTGGTTCATGGGGGTATCCTCTGCTATGGTGCCCTTATCATATAGAACACCGCGCCCCCCATGCAACCCATAAAAGAGATTGTCCTTGGTCCGTGGGCATTGTTCCACCGCCATCAGGGATTTCGCATGGCCGAATCCCTGAGTTACATCACCCTGCTGTGTTTTGTGCCGGTGGTGTTTGTGGCCCTGAGTTTGTTTGCCAGTTTCCATGCCTTTGATGAAATGCGCCTTTATGCTCAAAGTGCCGTTTTGGATTTTTTATCGCCCGAGCATAAAACCGTTGTGGAACAGTCCATCAACACGTTTTTGGACAATACCAAAAATCTGTCTTGGCCCGGGGTTGTGGGGTTAATGGCCACGGCGCTGGCGTTGTTTTTTCATATTGAATCGGCCTTTGAAACGCTGTGGGAAACCCCCAAACGGCGCAGCTTTACGCATCGGGCGCTGTTGTTTTGGGCCCTGTTGACGCTGGGGCCGTTGGGGTTTGGCATGGCGCTTGTGCTGTCGGCGCAGGCCTATGAACAATGGACCCATCTGGGGTTTGGGTGGCCCGTGCTGCATATCGTGAATATGTTTGTTATGACCACGGGGGGATTTTGGCTGTTTTACCGCATGATGCCCAACAGCTATGTCCCCCCAAAGGCCGCCCTGATCGGGGCCATGGTTGCCGCTGCGTTGTTGCGGGGGCTCAAGGTTTCCTTTGCCTATTACGTGGATCACCTGTCATCCTATAATACCATTTATGGGACGTTGGCCACCATTCCGGTGTTTTTGTTGCTGTTGTATGCCATTTGGATTGTGGTGATTTTGGGGGCCTGCGTGACGGTTTTTTGGGAAAAACGGCATGGACATCCCCTTCATCCATAGGGCCTCTTGCACCTCCACACAAGATGTGGCTTTGGACCTGCTGTCCACCACACCGCCGCCTTTTGCCGTGACCGCAGACACCCAAACGGCGGGGCGGGGGCAGAGAGACCGCGTCTGGCACAGCGTATCCGGCAATCTGCACCTGACCGTGGCTTTGCCATGGGACGGTGGGGATGCGGATATTCCCGCCTTTGCCCTGTTGCTGGCCAAAACCCTGTGCCACGTCATTCAGGGGTCTATCCCGCAGGCCCGTTTAAAATTACCCAACGATATTTATATCGATGATCAAAAAATCGCCGGCATGATCACCCAGCGTCACGGCAACGCCATGCTGGTGGGCATTGGCGTGAACATCACCCAGGCCCCCCTGCCCACCGCCACGTGCCTTCGGGATCACGGCATCACCACCACGGGGGACAGCGTGGCCAGAGACATCACGCGGGTGTTGTTGGCCCTGTCACCCATAAAAAAACACCCATAAAAAACGCAAAATGTGACCCACATCACATCACATCACATCACATCATAATGAGGGGGCTCATTTGCCAAAACTTCAAAATGGCTGACTCAACAACGACCACGACCACCTTGACCACGACTGATACTATGGGAGAAGTTGTGAAGGTCTTGCAAAAGATCCGCAACATAAGCGCCACCAAAGGGGGCATAAGGATCAAAGGTTATGAAGTGTTGCATACAGTAGAGACGTCTGAGTGCCCACAGGATCCACAAAAAGTGTTGGATCTGATAATGCTGCTCTTAGGGTTCGTTTACACAAACGGATCTGGATCAATCGTAAACTTCCAGGTTGTCTACAACCTCGAAGTCGAAAAGCCACAGCAGGAGGCTTCACCTGAGGCTGACACAGGCAACTAACCCCCCCACTGGGGCGGGTTTCGGAAAGGGCCCCCCACGGGGGGCTTTTTTTATTTTGGGGATAGCGATGCGTCATTGGGGCACCCCGCAAGCCAGTTTGTTGGGGGATTTTTCATAAATAGGGGGGTGTTAAGACTATCTGTCTTCCGTCCTCCGCCTACCCCATCACCTTCTTCATCGTCTTCCCCAGCTCCGCGGGGGAGGAACACACGGTAATCCCTGCGGCCCGCATGGCGTTCATTTTTTCCTGCGCTGTGCCTTTGCCACCGGCGATGATGGCGCCGGCGTGGCCCATACGTTTTCCGGCGGGGGCCGTGACACCGGCAATAAAGCCCACCACGGGTTTTTTGATGGTGGCCTCTTTGATGAAAGCGGCGGCCTCTTCCTCAGCCGATCCGCCAATTTCACCGATCATGATAATGCCTTCGGTTTCGGGGTCCTTTAAAAACAAATCAATGCAATCCACAAAGTTCGTGCCATTGACGGGGTCCCCGCCGATGCCGATGCAGGTGGACTGGCCCAGACCCTCGGCCGTGGTTTGCGCCACCGCTTCATAGGTTAAGGTGCCCGAGCGCGACACAATCCCAATTTTTCCGCGGCGGTGAATGTGACCGGGCATAATGCCGATTTTGCATTCTTCGGGGGTAATGATGCCTGGGCAGTTGGGGCCGATCAAGCGGCTGTTGGTGCCAGAAAGCGAGCGTTTCACCCGCACCATGTCCAAAACGGGAATGCCCTCGGTGATGCAGACGATCAATTCAATGCCGGCGTCAATGGCTTCGCAAATCGCATCAGCCGCAAAGGGCGGGGGGACGTAAATCACGGATGCATTGCAATCGGTGGCGGCCCGCGCATCGCACACGGTGTCAAAAATGGGCAAATTCAGGTGTTTTCCTCCGCCCTTGCCCGGGGTCACACCGCCCACCATTTTGGTGCCGTAAGCAATGGCTTGTTCCGAGTGAAAGGTCCCCTGCGCCCCCGTAAAGCCCTGACAGATGACCCGCGTGTCTTTGTTGACCAAAACAGCCATGATATGAACCCTATGTTATGAATGATTAGTGCTTTAACGTTGCCACAACCTTGGCTGCCGCATCCGCCAGATTATCGGCAGAGATAATGGGCAAACCCGATTCGACCATGATTTTTTTGCCCAAATCCACGTTGGTGCCCTCTAGCCGGACCACCAAGGGGACGTGCAAATTGATTTCGCGGGCGGCGGCAATGACCCCCTCAGCGATAATGTCACAGCGCATGATACCGCCAAAGATATTGACCAAAATGGCCTTAACATTCGGGTCACGCAAAATGATTTTAAATGCGGCCGTCACGCGCTCTTTCGTCGCCCCGCCGCCCACATCCAAAAAGTTTGCGGGGGATGATCCATACAATTTGATAATATCCATGGTGGCCATGGCCAAACCCGCGCCGTTAACCATACAGCCAATGTCGCCGTCCAGTTTGACGTAATTCAGGCTGTGGGCCGTGGCTTCGATTTCCGCGGGGTCTTCCTCGGTTTCATCGCGCAGGGCAAAAACATCCGGATGACGGAACAGGGCATTGTCATCAAAATTCATTTTGGCATCCAGCGCCACCAGTTTGTCGTCCTTGGTCACCACCAGCGGGTTAATTTCCACCATAGAGGCATCGGTGTCGATGAAGGCGCGGTACATGGTCTCAAGAAACGTCACGCATTCCTTGGCCGCGCTGCCTGTTAGGCCCAGACCAAAGGCCACACGCCGCCCATGAAAGGGCAGCAACCCCGTCACCGGATCTACCGACAAGGTCATGATTTTTTCGGGGGTTTTTTCCGCCACGTGTTCAATATTCATCCCCCCTTCGGTGGAGGCAATAATGGTCACGCGGTATGTGGAGCGATCAATCAGCATGCCCAGGTAAAGTTCGCGGGCGATGGCCGATCCATCCTCAATATAAACACGCTCAACTTTTTTTCCTTCGGGTCCGGTCTGGTGGGTCACCAGCTGCATACCCATAATTTTTTTGTACCAATCCAGCGCCTCTTCGGGGGATTTGGCCAGCTTCACACCGCCGCCAAGACCACGGCCACCGGCATGAATCTGGGCTTTGATCACCCAAACGGGGCCGTCTAACTTGGCGATGGCCTCTTTGGCCTCCGCCTCTGATAGGGCCGGATATCCCACGGGGGTGGGGACATCGTAACGGGACAGGAGGGCTTTCGCCTGATACTCATGGATATTCATAACAACGACCTGAAAACTTTTCGTAACGTTTTGGGTGTAGTATGGTTATCGTATCTTCCTGTGAACCGCAACCAAAAATATGATTCGCCTTCGCCCTCTTTTTCTGACGTTGTGGCTTGTGCTGACGGCCTGCAGCAGTGTTCCTGTCAGTCCCCATCCCTATAAATTGCCCTATGCTTTCAACACGTTGGATCTGAATCATGATGGGGGGATTGACTACGAAGAATGGTATCGCGGCATTTATTTGGAACGCATGTGGTTTTATGCCAAGTGTGATTATGGGCTGGATGGCAAAATTTATCTCAGCGACGCCCGCACATGCGGCATGCGTGATGATGCCTTTGTGTATTACGACCAGAACAAAAACGGATTTATTGAGGTGGACGAATTTAAAAACCTGCAACCCAAGGCCTTTTTCGATTTTGCGGACCGCAACGATGACGGCGCCCTCAGTGAATCCGAATACCGCGGGGTTTCCATTGCCATCAGCCCAAACCCCTAAGGGATTTTTAGGGAGATTTTTAGGGGGACCTTTAGGACAAGTGCCCTGTCACCCGTTACCCGTCACCGGCTTCACCGGCACCACACTCTGAATAAACAGCTCGCGCTTGTGGTGGTCGCTGATTTCGGCGGGGGCGCTCATCATCAGGTCTTCGGCGCGTTGGGTCATGGGGAAAGCAATGACCTCGCGGATGTTTTCCGATCCTGCCAGCAGCATCACCATGCGGTCAATGCCAGGGGCGGCCCCTCCGTGAGGCGGAGCGCCGTAACGAAAGGCCTCCATCAGGGCGGGAAAATGGGATTCCACGTGCTGGGCGGTGTAACCGGCAATCTCAAAGGCCCGCATCATAATGTCGCGGCGGTGGTTGCGGATGGCGCCGCTGCACAGCTCGATGCCGTTGCACACGATGTCGTATTGATAGGCTTTGATGGTTAGGGGATCTTGGGTGTTCAGGGCCTCCAGCCCGCCCTGCGGCATGGAAAACGGGTTGTGGCTAAAGGCAATGCCGCCGGCTTTAGGGTCATATTCAAACATGGGGTAATCCACCACCCAGCAAAAGGCAAAATGGTCATCCTGCACCAAGTTCAAATCATGACTGATTTTCATCCGCGCCCGCGCCACAAAGGGGGGGATATCCTCGGCCCGTCCACAGGCAAAAAACACTGCATCGCCGTCTTTTAAACCGGCTATGGTTTTCAGGGATTCTAAACGGGCCGCATCCAGATTTTTGGCGATGGGGCCTTTGGCCTCGCCGGCTTCAAAAATCACATAGCCCAAACCACCGGCCCCCTCGGCGCGGGCCCATGCGTTCAGGTCATCATAAAATTTCCGTGATTGGCTGGCCGCCCCTGGGGCAGGAATGGCCCGCACCACATCACCGGCGGCGATGCGATTAGCAAACAATTGAAACCCACTGCCGGCAAACACGTCTGTTGCATCGCAGCATAAAATGGGGCTGCGGAGATCCGGCTTGTCGCACCCGTATTGCAGCAGGGCCTGATCATAGGTAATGCGGGGAAAGGGCAGGGGGCTGACGGTTTTTTCACCGGCGAAGGTGGTAAACAGATGATGCAAAACGGGCTCTAGGGTGGCGAAGACCTCTTCTTGGGTCACAAAGCTCATCTCAAGGTCCAGCTGGTAAAATTCCCCGGGGGATCGGTCGGCGCGGCTGTCCTCATCCCGAAAGCAGGGGGCGATTTGGAAATACTTATCAAAGCCCGCCACCATAAACAGCTGTTTGAACATTTGGGGGGCTTGGGGCAGGGCGTAAAATTTGCCTGGGTGTTGGCGGCTGGGCACCACGTAATCCCGCGCCCCCTCCGGCGAGGAAGCCGTCAAAATGGGGGTTTGCAATTCCAAAAACCCACGGGCCAGCATGGATTGCCGCAGCGTCTGAATGATGTTGCTGCGCAGCACAATGTTATTGTGCACCCCTTCGCGGCGCAAATCCAAATACCGATGACGCAGGCGCAATTCCTCGGATGTGTCCACATCACTGTTGACCGGAAAGGGCAGCGTGTCCGCCTCGGCCAGAACCGTGATCTGATCCAAAACCACCTCGATATCCCCCGTGGGGATTTTGGGATTGACGGTTTCGGGCGTGCGGGCCACCACGGTGCCCACCACCTGAATCACACTTTCGGGGCGCACGGCATCGGCCACAGCAAAGGCCGCATGGTCGCTGCGCACCACAATCTGGGTTACGCCGTAATGATCGCGCACATCCACAAACAACAGGTTGCCGTGATCCCGTTTGCGATGCACCCACCCCGCCAAACGAACAGTTTGGTCCACATCCTTCAGCGTCAGGGCGTCACAGGCGTGACTGCGATAGGCATTGGCAAGAATCATAAAGACGGATGTACCAGACTCCGGTGCCGCGGTCAAGGCGACGGTTTTATATAGAAAATAATTTCTATTGACTTTGTTTTATTTATACTGCACCATGTTTGTATAATTTAACCTTAAAGGAGTTTTGTATGGGTAAACAGTCTTTAAACCAGTTCATTGAAAAAAACATCTCACGGGCGTTTTCCCAAAGGGCAACGGATGATGATGTGTCTGTGTATGGACCTGAAAAGGATTCTGGGGGTCCCACCATCCACACCATCCCGCAGCCCACCCTGATCTCCATCGCGCGGCAATACAGCCTTGATCTTTATGACCTAAAGCTGGCCATCTTGATTTCCGAGGAAGTCGGCCGGTACGAACCCGAAAACAAATTGCAAATTTTGGCAGAAACGCTGGAAACCCTCATCGGCCTGACCCCGAATGACAGTCATCGGGTGGCGGATTGGGTGTATGGGGGTTAGGGATCACAATGTCTGAGGAGGTTTTTTGCATGGAAAATCAGCACAGTAAGGATTTTATAGGAAACAACGTCGTTAGATTCGAAAGGTTAAACCCGAGCGATGGGTATGAGGACTATCGGTATATTTTTGAAGAAGAGCCGTTAAATCTGACTGAGGAGGAGAAGCAAGCAATTCAAGCCCAGATAGCCATGCAAAGGGCACTTGAAGAACGGTCGTAACCACCCCAAAACACTAAGCCCCAAAAACCACAAAAGGCCCCTCCGTAGAGGGGCCTTTCAAAACCTTAACCCACGGGAAATGGGGTTTACCGTTTACTCCCCATCAACCCATACATGGAAAATTTTACATCGCAAACATCATCAAAACCACACCATAACGGATACGGCGCACAGTATGTCAGGCACTCTTTTATCAAAAACAAACAATGCGATAACCCCAAGGAGGTTAATTTTAATAAGACACGCAATATCGGTGGGACCCTTCCTTAAACTGTTGCAATCTTTGCATTCAACTGAAAACGCTTTGCTTTCAAGCAATCCACATCTCAATGAAATAAGCAGGATAATTGATCTTGATAACATTGACCCTAGTCAACCGTTAAATAAACCACTAATGCCAAAAATTTCCGATGAACAAATTAACCTTATCCACGGGTTTCTGACCCAAGAAACCGATATTCTGTCTGATATAACACAGGGTAAAAATAACTTTTTTATGGATAGGGATTCTATAGAAAATTCAGGCGCTTGGCATTTAATCAAAACAGCTAACGAATTATTTAAAATGTTAGGGCTTGAGCATTCTTATGATCAAACTACCCTGCCTGATTTCATTCACCATCTTAATACAGGATATTATCGAGAATCCGAGGGGGATATTTCTCAACTAAAACAATCCATGTTAAGAAACACCACAACAGTTGGCTTACTTCGTTATGAAGAATTACAATGCCTTATCGATTTGATAAGAGCATCAGAGGATTTTCAAGATTTTGACGTTTTGGATACCATTATTCCACCCCCTGAAGTCAGAGCTCTCACAAAAAATCAAGACGGCAAAGAAACACAATTTGGACCAGTATGGCGCAAGAGACAACCTTTGACGGAAGGATACGTTCTTGAGCTGCCTTATTTTATCGACCCCGAAACAGGCAAGATTATCGCCATTCCCAATGAGGCCAGTATTCTGCACCCAAACGTTCAACCGTTACCCCATGCTTGGTCAGACCCAGATGTTTGGCCAACGAAGTTGGTGAGGACAGCGATTACAGGTAATCTTACTAATACAGATTATTACAATCACTATAGGGATTCGCTTGAAAATTTTCGGGCTTCAAGGTCTCACTAACCTCAACACCCAATAACCCCCAAAATAAAAAAAGGCCCCCATGGGGGGGCCTTTCGAAACATCACCCCACATTCAACCCATACCGCGTGCTGCGGCCGCCACCGCCTTGGGGGCGGAGGTATCCTTTTTCCAGCAAATCCGACAAATCCCGCGTGGCTGTGGGTTTGGATGTTTTGGTTAGGTTTTGGTATTTGGCCGCGGACATGCCCCCCTCGAATCCCTCAGGGCCGGCGGCGAACATGCGGTTTAGGACCTTTTTCTGGCGATCATTCAGGGGGGCGGTATGATCGGCAAAAAATCGGGCCTTGGCCAACACGAACGTTAACAGGGTTTCCGATTGTTGCTGGGCCTGATACACGGTGGCCACAAAATACGACAACCACGGGGTGACCTCTAGGGTGTACAGGCTGGCGTGCCCCAGGGCCTCGTAATATTGCTTTCGGGTGCGCTCGATGGCGGCGGATAGGCTGAACAACACCGGCGCCCCCAAATCCTGCGCCAACGCTTTTTCGGCCAATGCCCGACCCACGCGACCGTTCCCATCATCAAAGGGATGCAGACTTTCAAAATACAAATGCGCCAGCCCCGCCCGAATCACACCCTGCATCGGCCGCACACCCTGATGGGGATGTGTTTCATCAAACCACATCAAAAATCCATCCATCTCGCGGGGCAAGGCCGAGGCTGGCGGCGCCTGAAAATGCACGCGCTCTGCCCCCACGGGGCCAGAAACGATTTGCATGGGATCCTCGGCATGGCGCCACGATCCGATGGCGATGTCTTTCCAGCGGGGTTCGTTTTGGGTGACCAACGTTTGCCAGTCGCACAGATCCTCCGCCGTCAAGGGGGCCTCAAAATGCTGGCGCACTCTCAGCACCAACTGGGCCATGCCCTCGGCTCTGGGATCCCTGATCCGCTGGGGCGGATGCAACCCCAAGTGATTTTTTAAAGACGATCGCAAATCATCCGCGGGTAAAGACACCCCCTCAATGGCCGCGTTTTTCATGGCCTCGTCCATCATGATATCCAACACCATGTCATCCCTGATCCCTGGGGCCAACTGCGACACGCACCCCACCCAACGATGGGCCAGCGCGGTATAGGCCAGCAAATCATCCTGCAAGACATCCATCCGATACTGAAATCGGGGCCAATCCGGATGCTGCCAGTTCCAATGGTTGGGGGTCATGATCCGATTATGCCCCTATTCGGCTCAAAAATCAATCGTTTTTTGATTCGATTGTGGGTGTATTCGGCTCAATGACCTCCGGCGGGGGCAACAGGGCCAGAAAAAACACCCGCGATGATCCATACCGTCGATCCTCCAGCACGGAAAACACCGCCTGCAGGGGCTGGGGGGGGTCCATGGCCTTGGGTTGTTCCACAATCACCAACGTTTGGGGGCCGATATACCCCTGACGGATCAGGGCATTGAGCGCCGGCATCAGGGCAAAATCCGTATACGGCGGATCCATAAAAACGTAATCAAAGGGCTGGGACGTGCGGGGCATGGCCTTAACATCCCCCCGCACAAACCGCACCGCCGATGAAAAACGCCGCATGTTTTTGGCCACCACCTTGGCGGCCAGATCGCTATGATCCACCAACAGGACCTCCCGCGCCCCGCGTGATGCTGCCTCGAGTCCCACCGCCCCCGTACCGCAGCATAAATCCAAAAAACGGGCCTGTGGCCACGCGGGATAGTCCCCCTGAAACCGATGATCAATGATGTTAAACACACTTTCCCGCACCCGATCCGCCGTGGGGCGAATGGTGGACCCTGGGGGGGATTCCAAAATGAACCCCCGATGCTGTCCGGCGATGATGCGCATGATGATTGTCCCGTAAACGTTTTATGCCATCAGATTTACCATCTTTTGCCGAAAAAAGATGTAGTTTTTCCACAGCGGCATCCAAACATTGTGATCATAACGTCCCCTCGTCCATTTTTTTTAAGGTAAGCGCCGCCTGCGCCCGAATGGCGTTTTGTTTTTCAGGGGGAAATTTATCCCACGTGGACAACACATAGGGCATCCGTTGATGGCCCCGAAATAGGGTTTCATGCCGCACCAAAAAATCCCAATACAGGGCATTAAAGGGACAGGCCCGATCCCCCGTCATCACATCGGGATCATAGTGGCAGTGCTGGCAGTAATTGCTCATGCGGTGGATGTATTTTCCGCTGGCGGCATAGGGCTTGCTGGCCACAACGCCGCCATCCCCATACAGAGCCATTCCCAGCGTGTTTGGCATTTCCACCCATTCATAGGCATCGGAATACACCGCCAAATACCAATCCTGAACCTGCTTTACATCCAAACCCGCAAGCAGGGCAAAATTGCCCGTAATCATCAACCGCTGAATATGGTGGGAATACGCATGATCGCGCGTGTGGCGCACCGCTTCGTACATACAAAACATCTGTGTGGGATGGCCCCAATACAGGGCTGGCAAAGAACGGGTGGCGTTCAGGCTGTTGCGGTCCTGATAGTCCGGCATCAAGTGCCAATACACACCCCGAATGTATTCCCGCCACCCCAGAATCTGGCGAATAAAGCCCTCCGCCGCATTCAGGGGCACGTGACCCGCCCGATAGGCCCCCTCGGCCTTTTGGCAAATCTCCAGCGGCAGCAGCAACCCTGCATTCAGGTAACTGGATAACAGGGAATGGTACAAATACGGCTCTCCCGCGACCATGGCATCTTGGTAATCGCCGAAATGGGGCAACACCTGATCGATAAAATGATCCAGCTCTTTCAGGGCCTGCTGGCGGGTAACGGCATAATAAAAGGGCTCTAAGACACCGAAATGATGGGAAAAACGGGCCTTAACCAACGCCAAAACATCCGTAGTCATTGTGGATTTTTTGTGGCTGATGCGGGGGGCAGAGCGCATGCCCGCTTTCGGCGGTTTGCGATTGTCTTTGTCGTAATTCCACTGGCCGCCTGTGGGGGTTCCGTCTGGCTCCATCAGGATGTCATAGCGCTTGCGCAGGTCCCGATAAAAAAACTCCATCCGCAGTTGTTTTTTGTCCTTAGCCCACGCCGCAAAATCCCCGTGCGTGGCCAGAAAACGGGTATCGGGCAGAATCTCCACAGGCAGGCCCAGCGTGTTTTGCCATGCCTTCACCATGGCCAGTACGCGATATTCGCTTGGTTCTGTAACAATGACACGGGCGGGTTTGATCTGCTGCACCGCACGCTGCACTTCGCTGGTTAAACTGCTGGTGTTGCTGGGATCATCGAGGGGGACATAACGCACACGCACCCCCCACGCCGCAAGATCCTGGGCAAAATGACGCATGGCAGAAAACAAAAACGCGATTTTTTTCGGGTGGTGGGGAACGTAGGTGGCTTCCTCCCTCACCTCGCACAGCATCACCGTGTCCTCTGCCAAATCCAGATGTTCCAGGGACGTGATGGTGTCCGAAAGCTGATCACCCAGAATAAGACGAAGGGTGGACATTACTGTTCATCAAGGGCTTTTTCGATGGCCTCTTTCACCCGTGATGCATCCGGTGACGTGGTGGAATTAAAATAATCCACCAATACGCCTTTGCGGTTGATCAAGTATTTATGAAAATTCCACTTCGGGGCCGTGCCAAAGCCCAACACTTCACGGGCCCATTGATAAAAGGGGTGTGCTTGGCCCCCGCTGACGCTTTCTTTCGATGCCATGGGAAAGGTCACGCCGTAGTTAAATTCACAAAAGGTGGCAATCTCTTCGGCGCTGCCTGGCTCTTGCTGGCCAAAATCATTGCTGGGCACCCCGATGATGACAAAACCGCGATCTTTATAACGATTGTAAAGCGTCTCTAATCCTTTGTACTGGGGGGTAAATCCACATTTGGATGCTGTATTCACAATCAAAATCACCTTGCCTTGATAGGCGGACAGCGGCAAGGGATCCTGTCCCATCAGGGCTTTGAAGGAAAAATCATATGCGGTTTTCTCAGATGCAGCCTGAGCCGATCCCCATCCAAACAATGCCATAAAGACAACACCCCAAAAGAATTTAACCATAACAGAGTTTAACCATACCCTAAGCTTTCATTTTTGGCCGCACGCGGGACAAACCCCCATCCACAGCCAGAACCTGTCCAGTGATCCAAGAATTGGCGGGATCCAACAAAAACACAATGGCACGCGCGATATCTTCGGGTTTTCCCAGACGGCCTAGGGCGTGCATGGCCTCGGAAACTTTCCGTGACGTTTCATTGCCCGTCAGCGCCGCGGTCATAGGTGTTTCGGTAAGGCCAGGGGCCACCGCATTCACACGGAGATTCTGCCCCGCATAGGTGGCGGCGGCGGACAATGTCAGGCCAAGGATGCCGGCTTTGGCCGCAGCAATCGCTTCATGATTAGAAAGACCTTCCATGGCTGCGGCGGAGGAAATCAGCACCACCGACCCCCCCTTGTTCATGACTTTTCCCGCCGCACGCACGGTGGCAAAGGCGGTTGTCAAAGAGGCATCCATGACCGCCTGATACTGCTCTTTGCTGGTGAGGTGCGCCGATTTCAAAAACAACGAACCGCTGCAATTCACAACACCATCAATGTCCCCCGCTTGCTTGAACACGGCCTCCACAGCCTGAAAATCCGTGGCATCCAAGATGGCATCGGGTGTGATTTTGGATGTATCCCGCGCCGTGGTCCATACGGTATGCCCCGCCTGTTTCAGCAGAGAAACCGTTGCCTGCCCTATGCCGCTGCTGGCGGCGATCACTAAAAAATGTGCCATGGTTATATCCTTGCATTTTCTAAAAAATCATAGTAGAGATTAAGCTCTTCGTAAAGGATCTTCCTCATGAAAATAAAAGATCGCGTCGAGTTCAAAAGCAAACCACCTGTCCTGTCTTTTGCTGAAACAGACAAAGTGATTGATGCCGTTAGGGCGATGTCAGAAAAAAACTACGGCGCAAGCGTTGTTGTGGATTCTGACAACAGGCCTGTTGGCATTGTGACGGAACGGGATTTCATGCGGCGACTCTTGGCCAAAGGGTTGGATGCCAACACAACCCCGTTGGGCGACATTATGACACGCGATCTTAAACTGGCATCCCCAGAGGATGCTGTGGTTGACTGGTTGCGCATCATGTCAAACGAGCGTTTTCGTCACCTGCCCATTGTTGATGCACAGGGCAAACTGATCAACCTGATGTCACAGGGTGATTTTGTTTCCTACACTTGGCCGCAACTTCTTAACCGCGCCAAAGAAACCCTCACCAAGTCCTTTATGGAGCGTTTTCATCTCCATCTGATTCTGGCGGGGGTGATGATTTACAGCATTCTGGTCCTGATGATTGTTATGAATGCACAGTAATGGAAAAAAGGGAGTTTGGCTAAAGTCCCTCCAGCATCAAAGTGACACTCTCCTCTGTCATACAAACACCACCCGCACCACCTCATACCCCTTCACGCCGCTGGGAGCGGGAACTTCCACATAATCGCCCACCGCTTTGCCGATGAGGGCGCGGGCCAGGGGGGCGGTGCTGGATAGACGGCCCTTTGACAAATCGGCTTCTTCCATGCCCACAATTTGATAGGTGGTTTCGTGGCCATCATCATCCGCCACCGTCACCGTGGCACCAAAAGTCACCGTATCGCCCGAAAGTTTTTTGGGATCCACGATTTCCGCGCGGCTGATTTTGCCCTCTAGGTCTTTAATCCGCGCCTCAATAAACCCCTGACGTTCGCGGGCGGCGTGGTATTCGGCGTTTTCTTTCAAATCGCCGTGCTCTTTGGCCTCGGCAATGGCGGCGATGACGGCGGGGCGCTCTTCGGTTTTCAGGGTGCGCAACTCTGCCTGCAGTTTTTCATACCCGGGCAGGGTCATGGGGTATTTTTCCATGATAATGATCCTTATGCTTAAAAATGAATAACACGGCCCAGGGCGTCCAGCGTGGCCTCGTGCATCATTTCCGATAACGTGGGGTGGGGGAATACGGTATGCGCCAAATCCAGCTCTGTCAATTCCCCGTTCATGGCGATGACAAAGCCCTGAATCAGCTCCGTGACCTCGGCCCCGATCAGGTGCGCCCCCAGCAATTCGCCGGTTTTGGCATCATAGATGGTTTTGATCAAACCTTCTGGCTCACCCAGCGCAATGGCTTTGCCGTTGCCCATAAAGGGAAAACGGCCCACTTTCAGCGTATGGCCCGCCTCTTTGGCCTTGGCCTCGGAGAGGCCCACGCTGGCCACCTGCGGCATGGTATAGGTACATCCCGGGATTTTGGCGCGGTCCATGGGGTGAACGTCGGGCTGGCCGGCCAATTTTTCCACACAAACCATGGCCTCGTGCGATGCCTTATGCGCCAACCACGGGCCCGCGGTGACATCCCCGATGGCGTAAACGCCGGCCTCGTCCGTTTTCAAATACCCATCGGTGACGATGTGGCCCCGATCAAGACGAATTTTGGTTTTGTCCAAACCGATGGTTTCAATGTTGGGCACAATGCCCACCGCCATAATGACGCGATCCACGGTCAGGGATTCGGGTTTTCCCGCTTTGTCAAAGGTCAGGGTGACGGTGTCTTTGCCCTTATCCATCTTGGTTAGCTTGGCGCCCACGTGGATGGTCATGCCCTGTTTTTCAAAGGATTTTTTGGCCAGACCGGAAATCTCTGCATCCTCCGCGGGCAGAATACGGTCCATGGCCTCAATCACTGTGACCTTTGATCCCAAGGTGTTGTAAAAACTGGCAAACTCCATCCCAATGGCGCCGGATCCCACAATGGCGAGGGTTTTGGGCAGGGTGTCCTGCACCATGGCCTCGCGGTAGGTTAACACCCGTGTCCCATCCGGCTCGAACCCCGTCAACACGCGGGCGCGGGCGCCGGTGGCGATGATGATGTGCTTTCCGGTCAGGGTTTTTTCGTCAGAACCCTTCACGAGGACCTTCCCACCCCCCAGCAGGGACCCGTGGCCCGTGATGACCTCAACCTTATTTTTTTTCAGCAAATGGCCGATACCGCCCGATAATTGTTTTGCCACGCCGCGGGATCGGGCCACGATGGCGGGCATGTCGACCTTCACGTCGGCAACACTCAGGCCGTAATCTTTTGCATGTTTGATGTGATGATAAATTTCCGCGGAACGCAGCAAAGCCTTCGTCGGGATACACCCCCAGTTCAGACAAATCCCCCCCAAATGGGTGGATTCCACCACGGCGGTTTTCAATCCCAGCTGGCTGGCCCGAATGGCCGCCACATAGCCCCCGGGGCCACCCCCGATAACAATCACATCATAATTGCTCATACCATGCCTTTTCTTTTTGCGTATTCGTGCCCCGTACCTTGCCACGGTTTTTCAGGGGAGGGAAGGGGGATGTATACGTTCATAACATCTGAGACGTGGGTGATTCTAGCCCTTTGGGGAGAAAGAGAGCCCCAAAGAAACGGCGGAATTGTGACGAAACCCCCTCCCTAACCCTCCCCCGCACGCGGGAGAGGGGATACAATATTCTCCCTCTCCCCCTCGGGGAGAGGGTCGGGGAGAGGGGCTGACTTTCCCCAACATTCCGATAATTTTTTTGGGGCCATCAAATCCCGCTTGGCGTCCTGCAAAATGGGCAAAAGGTCGTTAAGGGTTTTCATGGGGGGTATGCTTCTAAACCAACCGTTGCCTAACTTTGCCACGGTTTGGGGGGGCAGGGAAGGGGATTTTTTCAACACACCCCTTTGAACACCCCATCCCCCACCCCCCAAAAAAATTTTCATAAAATGCTTGACGCATATATATATATATATTAAATTAAATGTTCACCCATAGCATTCCCACAATCCCGTGGACCAAATGCTTGGGCCTATCAGGTGAAACGACCATGACTACTAAGTCTAGCGCACTGACAACAGTGTCAACTTTGCTCAAAAGAGCAAAGGGTACCCTTGGTACCTTGTCAGGTGCCTTATCCTCTGCCTTGTCCTCTAAGTGGGGGCCTATCATAGCAGCGTCCGCCATAGGGGCTATAACACTCCATGAATGGCAGCAAAATCCTCTGTTTCGCAGCAGGATTACGTCGACCTACGACGGCACAGCAAATTGGTTACGAGCTAAAGAACTATGCCACCTCCACGGTGGTGAACAAATGTTCTTCACCTTACCGGAAAATTACGTCAAAAACGGCATCATCTGCGGGTTTAAAGACCGCCGAGGGGTAGTCTCGTTGTTGAACGAGTACGATGCAATGGGACAACTCGTCCTACACCGCATTGCACCCTTCACCAAGGGCACAACCCCCTGAAACCCACACCCCCCCTTCGGGGGGGGGGGTAAGGAAAGCCCCTTACTCCTCGAAAGAGGGTAGGGGCTTTCTGGTTTCTTGGGCCTGCAGGTAATCGCTTTGTTTCAACTCGATGTTCAGGCCCAAAGCGCGGATTTCTTTGATCAATACGTTAAAGGACTCAGGGATACCGGTTTGGAACGTGGCATCGCCTTTGACGATGGATTCGTAAACCTTGGTCCGGCCGGCCACGTCGTCGGATTTGATGGTCAGCATTTCCTGCAGCGTATAGGCCGCACCGTAGGCTTGCAGGGCCCAGACCTCCATCTCCCCAAAACGCTGGCCCCCGAATTGGGCCTTTCCACCCAGCGGCTGCTGCGTCACCAAACTGTACGGCCCAATGGACCGCGCGTGGATTTTATCATCCACCAAATGGTGCAGTTTCAGCATGTACATATACCCAACCGTCACGGGACGATCGAACCTTTCCCCCGTGCGCCCATCATACAGCATCACCTGACCGGACCCGTTCAGGCCGGCTTTTTCCAGCATCTGAACAATCTCGGCTTCCTTCGCGCCGTCGAAAACTGGCGTGGCCATGGGCACGCCCTTTTTCAGGTTGTGGCAAAGTTCCTTCAGATCATCGCCGTTCATGGCGTCGATTTCGCCCTGCGTTTCGGTATCGGGGTACAGGGTTTTCAGGTGCGCTTTGACCTCTTTCTGCCCCTTATCCTTATCCAGAGAGGCAATCATCTGCGCCACCTGACGGCCCAAACCGCCTGAGGCCCAGCTGAGGTGGGTTTCCAAAATCTGGCCCACGTTCATGCGTGACGGAACCCCCAGCGGGTTTAACACGATATCCACCTGCGTGCCGTCCTCAAGAAACGGCATGTCCTCCAGCGGCATGATGCGGGACACAACCCCTTTGTTCCCGTGACGACCGGCCATTTTGTCCCCAGGTTGGATTTTGCGCTTCACGGCGACAAAGACCTTAATCATCTTCATCACGCCCGGTTGCAAATCATCCCCGCGCTGCAGTTTATCGACCTTATCGTTAAATCTGGCGTTGATTTCGCGCAGGCTGGCTTCAAATTCCTGATTCAGGGTGGCGATGCGGTCCATGACCACGGCATCCTGAATCACAATTTTGGACCATTGGTTTTTGGGCATGGCATCCAGCGCGGCGGCATCCAAGGCCTGTCCCCGTTTGGCGCCTGTGGCTTTTTCCACAACCTGACCCGCCAACCAAGAGGCCAGACGGTCATAATAGCTGGTTTCAATGATCCGGCGCTGCGTATCCCGCTCCCGCGCCAGGGCATCAATGCCGGCTTGCTCCAGCGCCACGGCCCGCTCGTCCTTGTCAATACCGGTGCGGGAGAAAATCCGCACCTCAACCACCGTCCCCGTCACCCCGGGCGGCAGGCGCAGGGATGTGTCACGCACATCGCTGGCTTTTTCCCCGAAAATGGATCGCAGCAATTTTTCTTCGGGTGTGGATGGGGTTTCCGCCTTGGGCGTCACTTTCCCAACCAAGATATCCCCGGGCTTCACTTCCGCCCCGACGTACACAATACCGGCTTCGTCCAGATTGCGCAGGGCTTCTTCGCCCACATCAGGCACATCGCGGGTGATGTCTTCCTGACCCAGCTTGGTGTCGCGGGCCATGACCTCGAACTCTTCGATGTGAATGGATGTGAAAACGTCATCGCGCACAATGCGCTCGGACAGCAGAATGGAATCCTCGAAGTTATACCCATTCCACGGCATGAACGCACACAACACGTTGCGCCCTAAGGCCAGCTCACCCAAATCGGTGGACGGTCCATCGGCGATGATGTCACCCTTTTTGATGCCATCGCCCACCTTCACCACCGGTTTTTGGTTGATGCAGGTGTCTTGGTTGGATCGCTGGAATTTCCGCAGGTTATAAATATCCACCCCAACGCCCGTGGCGCCGTCGTCTGTTTTCAAAACAATACGCTCAGCATCCACACGGTCCACAACGCCATCGCGGCGGGCCACAACCACCACACCGGAATCACGGGCCACAACGGCCTCCATGCCCGTGCCCACCAAGGGGGCCTCGGCACGCAGCAACGGCACGGCCTGACGCTGCATGTTGGATCCCATCAGGGCGCGGTTGGCATCGTCATTTTCCAAAAAGGGAATCAGCGACGCCGCCACAGACACCAGCTGCTTTGGTGAAACATCAATGTAATCAATGTCTTCACGGCGGGCCAAGATGAACTCACCGGCTTTGCGGCAGGTGATCAGCTCGTCCGCAAAGCCGCCCTGTTCATTCAGGGCCGCGTTGGACTGGGCGATGGTGTAACGGCTTTCTTCCAGTGCGGACAGGTAATCCACAACAAGGGATACCTTGCCGTCAATGACTTTGCGGTAAGGGCTTTCAATGAACCCATAGCGGTTGATGCGGGAAAAGGTCGCCAAAGAGTTAATCAGACCGATGTTTGGCCCTTCCGGCGTTTCGATGGGACAAATCCGGCCGTAGTGGGTGGGGTGAACGTCCCGAACCTCGAACCACGCCCGCTCCCGCGTTAATCCCCCAGGGCCCAAGGCCGAAAGACGGCGTTTGTGCGTAATTTCCGACAAAGGATTGGTCTGGTCCATAAACTGGGACAACTGCGAGGATCCAAAAAACTCCTTCACCGCTGCCACAACAGGCTTGGCATTCACCAGATCATGGGGCATGGCCGTTTCCAG
>CANGYM010000022.1 GCA_947458145.1 Alphaproteobacteria bacterium
ATTAAAGAAAATCCCAATCTGAACCATGGGATCAATCATAGGACGAATTTGGGGAACTTTGCTATAAAGAACGTTTGCAAACGACTCTACCGTTTGGCTTTCCGAAGCCATGTGTTTTAAAAGAGAATTTTCTTTTGACTTTCTTAAATCCCCGTAAAGCGTTGTAACATTTTTCCAAAGAGCTTCACCATCCCCAAGCGCTGAAAACGTTCCCCCCATAATGGCCTGAAGATTGGAAAGCCCTATCGCTCTACAGCCCTGCAGGGTTTTATCTTGTTCGGGTTTTTTATTGCTTTTCCGAGAAGAAACATTCAAAAGCTTCACCAAAGGCTCAAGATTTGTGTTGAGTGTCGCCAAAAAACGATTGGGGGCATCTTTATCTGTTTTGCCTTCACAATACATATTTTCAGAATAACTCTGGCATAGCCCCTCAATCCAACCACGGACCACCCCTGAAAACTCACGTTGAATTTTCTTTCTTTCTGTATTGTTCGAAAGTATACGCTCTTGCGCCAATCCTAGCTGTGCCTCCAACCCTTGCACCAGCAACACAGGCGATTGTAGAGCATCGCCTCCTTGAGCCGTTTTCGTAACCGGCCACCCAATACCAGCCCCACGACACAAGCTTTTGGTTGGCTTTCCTCCACCACGGGCGGGGTCTGAACTTCCTGTGCCCAGATGGGGAACAAAAACAACAGTGAAAGAATAACCCGCTGCTCTAAGAAAATCATTGACTTCTTTTTCTGCATCCTCCATGCCAAGAACAGCTTCTTCAAAAGCCAATGTTGCGGCTGGGTAGCCTGCGTTTTTTGTAGAATCGCTATAGGCGCACATATAAACAAGTTCTATAACGCCTGTTTTTCCTTGTTTCACCCAAGACGGTGCTTGGTTTTTCGCCCACTCTTTCATAGTATCGGGGGAATTCAGCAAATGAGCAACACGCTCGAAGAGAGGGATCACGGTTATAGGTGAAGACCCCTCTGATTGCGCACTCACATCATCAAGCACACTCTGTCCCTTCTTCATATCTTCTATGCCTTCGCAATCAGCCAGCACCAAAGATGTAACACCCGATCCTAAAGCTACCGATAACCATTCTTTCGTATCTGCAAGTTGTTCTGATTCTGGATTCTCTGCGAATACGGATGCATTCTGGCGCAGCTCCAATGGCCCTTGTACCGTCATCGATTGAAGTGCAGAATAAGCCTCCATCAAAGGGATGGGATCATCCGAATTCCTTGACAGGGCCTCATAAAGCTGCCCTAAGGCCTGCGAAAAATTTTGACTTGTTAGACTATCATAAAATCCCTGTAATTCATTAGCACCTTCACTGTCAACAATCGGCCCTAGAATTTCTGTAATAGTTTCCGTGGTATTGCCTTTAAAAATCGGCAATGAATCCGTCAGAGATTGGGCCGTCACAGCGTCATTCCCATCCCGATCACCGCCACCTGACCAACTATTGATGGCGGGAACAAAAAAAGGCAAAATGTTTTTAACAAAGAACTGAGGCTCCAAATCAGGGTAAAATTCTTTCGCAGACCTCCAAGCAGGACCCACCAAAAGCCTTGAAAAAAAAGCACAATTTTTCATCACGAGGGCGGCAAATTTAGCCTCTGTTTCAGGCGTTCTTTTTTCATGCCTGACCAGAGCTTCTTCACGCACACGTTGTAATAAATTACTAATCTGGTCGTCAGGGATTTCTTCTTGATTTAAAAACTGCAAAAGATTGGTCTGGATATCATGGAAAAATCTAAAAGCGTCGATGTTAACCACGCTGTTAGGATGGGATGTAAACACATGTCGGGATTGTCCCTGAAAAATATCGGGCAGATCTTGGAGAGTTTTTCCCTGCATTTTGGCAGTTTCAAAAATTGAAGGGATGCTTGGACCATCCACAAAAGAGACATAGAAACGGAATTGTTCCAAAAGTCTTTCAATTTGAATTTCTAGAAGCGTGACCTCTAAAGGGTCCTGCCGACTTTGCGCAGCAACCTGAATAGCCGTTACAAATTCATTGATATCCATATTTATTCCTTGCAACCCTAATGTTTTTATACCTGTGATCTATTTTAATGGCTCTTAGGCTTATATAATTATAACAAATATCACATTTCCCCCCAAAACCCAAAAAAATTTTTGGATTTGTTTTTTATTGCCATAACCCCAAGGGACGATTATGATCGGGGCCTGAGTGATGATGTTACGACGAAAAACAGCGATGGGGAAACCGTTATGGCCGGCAGTTTAAACAAAGTGATGTTGATTGGCAACGTGGGCAAAGACCCTGAAATTCGCACCTCCCAAGATGGGACCAAATTGGCGACGCTTACCTTGGCCACATCCGAAACATGGCGCGACAAACAATCCGGCGAACGCAAAGACCGCACCGAATGGCACCGCGTGGTGATTTTTAACGACAAACTGGCGGAAATCGCCGAGCGCTATGTCAAAAAAGGCAGCCGCATTTTTATCGAGGGCCAACTGCAAACCCGCAAATGGACCGACCAAAGCAACGTTGAAAAATACACAACCGAAATTGTCATTTCCCGCTTTAAAGGCGAGCTGACCCTGCTGGACACCAAATCAGAGGGCGGCGCCCGCAGCGGCAGTGGGTACGAGGGGGGATCCTCTCTGGCCGGCCCGGGTGAGGGGGCTTTGTATCATGACGGCCCTGAAACGCGGTCCTCCGCCCCTGCGGTCCATTTGGAAAAAGAGCTTGATGATGAAATTCCCTTTTGATGGGGCCTGCCTTCATGGACACACCCCATATTGAACCGGCAGCGCCGGAGGATTTTCACGCCATCTGGTCGTTTTTTAAGCCCGTCACCCGTGACGACAATGCCTTTTGCATGCCCGATGGCTTGGATTTTGACACCGCCAAGGCCATCTGGTTTTCCAAAAATCATCAGATTTTCAAACTGGTTTTGGGGGACGCCATCATCGGCACCATCATGCTGCGCCCTAACTTTGGGGGCCCCGGCCGCCACCAAGTTGCCAACGCCACCTTTATCATTGATCCCGCCCATCACGGACGGGGTTATGGCCGCACCATCGGTCAGTTTGCGCTGGATGAGGCCCGCCGCCAAGGCTATACCGCCATGCTGTTCAATTCTGTGGTCAGCACAAACCAACGGGCGCTGCATCTTTGGCAATCTTTGGGCTTTCGCATCATTGGAACGGTTCCCCGTGCCTATCGCCACCACACGATGGGGTGGGTGGATACGCACATCATGCACCGCTTTTTGTAGGAGTCTTTTTCATGACGCGCTGGCACGCTTGGCGGGGTCCCCTGTGGATCCTGCTGTTTTGCTTTATGATGGGCATCGTGGCCTCGTGCGTGCGCTGGCTCAGCGTGGACATGCCCGTCACCCAAGTGGTGTTCTGGCGTAACTTTGCCGCCCTGCTGGCCATGTTGCCTTGGGCCGCCCCAACGTGGCAATACACCAAAACCATCCGCGTGCGCATCCATGCCTATCGCTCGCTATGCGGGGTGGTGGCGATGCTGCTGTGGTTTTATACCATTGCCAAGCTGCCCATGGCCGATGCGGTGGTTATCAGTTTCACCACCCCCATGTTTGCCACCTTGGCCGCGGTTTTGTTTTTGGGCGAAGTGGTCCGCTGGCACCGCTGGGCCGCCATTGGGTTTGGGTTTATCGGGGTTTTGATCATCATCAACCCTCAGGGGCCGCATCTGCTGCCTTGGCTGGGCGTCGTTAGCGGCCTTGCCTCCGCCGTTCTGGCCGCCATTTCCATCACCCTGATCAAGCATCTGTCGTCACAACACCCCCCCGTTTTGATGCTCAGCTTGATTGCCGCGTTTATGTTGATGTTTTCCCTGCCCCTGTTGCTGCTGGGGCTGCAGACCCCGTCCCTCGATCAAATCGGCCTGATTGCCCTGATGGGGGTGACGGCGCAAATCGGGCAATACGGGGTGATTCGGGCCTTTGAAACCATGGAATCGTCCGAGGCCTCGCCGCTGGATTTTTTCCGCCTGCCCTTTGCCGCCGCCTTTGGATACATTTTTTTTCACGAGGTCGTCAGCCCCACCACATGGATCGGGGCCACCGTTATTTTCCTCTCAAACCTCTACATCATCCGCCGCGAACACAAACTCAAACGCACGCAGGGGGCACCGGTGGTGAAGATGTAGGGGGGTTACCCCTCCATCAAAACCACATCAATACGCGGGTTTTTGCCGATTTCTTCCCGCAGCATTTGCCGCAGGGCCTTTTTCATCATGGCGATGATGTGGGGTTTTTTGGCGCCCTCTTCCAAATCCAGACAGGCCTCCATCAGGCAGCCGTTGAAATCGGCCTCCATCTCTTGGAATTCATCATCATCCAGCAGGTTGACATGGAAAAATACGGGGGGTTTGCTGATGGTTTGTTTCTTGGTGTGAAACGGCACACACACCGCCAGATAGCCATCCTGCAACACCTGATGCAAACGCTTGTGACGCTGACCAAACAGGGGCATCAGGCGGGATCCATGAACCCCCATGCGGGTGACGTCGATTTGATTGGTGATGGTGGGGTGGTCCCCCTCCAGCTTGATGATGGCCCCGTTGTGCGCCACCAAACTGTGGGGCACGCCGCAGGTTTTGGCAAAGTCCGCATGTTCCCGAATATGGCGGGGCTCTCCGTGGACCGGAATGGAACTTTTGGGGCGAACCCAATCGTACAGCGTTTTTAAATCATCCCGTGACGGGTGCCCTGACACGTGAATCATGGCGTCTTTTTCCGTGATGATTTTTGCGCCGCGCTCTGAGAGTTGATTTTGCAGGGCATAAATGGATTTTTCATTCCCCGGAATCACGCGGGATGAAAATATGACCGTATCGCCCTTTTGCACCGCCACATCGGGATGTTCCCCGCGGGCAATTTTTCCCAAAGCCGCCCGCGATTCCCCTTGGGACCCTGTGGCGATGTAAACCAACTTGTGACGGGGGGCCAAACGGGCTTGCTCGCTGTCCAAAAACGGGGGAATGTGTTTCAAATACCCAGTATCCCGCGCCGCTTTGTCAATGCGCCACATGGATTTCCCAACCAAGGCCACCGCGCGATCACAGGCCAAGGCGGCCTCCGCAATGCTCTGCACACGGGCCACATTGGTGGCAAAACATCCGACAAACACCGTTTTTTCACAGGATTTCATAACCTCAATCAGGTTTTTGGCCACATCGGCCTCTGATCCCGTGCTGCCTTCACAAAAGACGTTGGTGGAATCACAAACCATGGCCAGCACGCCCTCTTGGCCCAAGGCCCGCAATCTGGCTTCGTCAGAGGTCTGGCCCACCCGTGGATCCGGATCCAGTTTCCAATCCCCCGTGTGCAGCACCGATCCGGCCTTTGTGGTGATCAAAACGGCGTTGGGCTCGGGTATGGAATGGGTTAAGGTAATCAATTCAATGGTAAAAGGGCCAATGGTGCAGGTTCCGGAAAGGGGCAGTTTCTTGATGGGGGGATTTTGCACCACACCCAGCAATTTTTGCCGCACCAAAGCCGCCGTGAAATCCGTGGCATAAATGGGGCATTCCAGCTCTGGCCAGACATAGGGAATGGCCCCGATGTGATCTTCGTGACCGTGCGTACACACCAAACCCACAATTTTATCGCGGTTATCCAGCAGATACCCAGGATCCGCCACAATCAAATCAATCCCTGGGGTGCTGGCATCGCCAAACGTCACGCCGCAATCCACCACCAAAAGTTTCCCCTTGTAGGCGTACACATTAAGATTCATCCCAATTTCCTGACATCCACCCAAGGGAATAAAGGAAAAAGCCTGAGGTACCGTCATGAACAATCCAATCTTTATGAAACAAAGAGGTTCTTATACGCGAAAACAACCCCCTTGGCCATGATTCTTTAGGCCCTGATGTTTTGGGACTATGACGCTTGCTTTCCGAAAAGAGCGTCATTCTTTTCCCCAAATAAATTTAAAACATCCTGCAAGCGCTCTTTGGGGGAGGGTATGTTTTGACCCCTATCCTGTAAAATTTTATCCAGCAACGATTCATCGTGACGCGCTGCGCTCTTTTGACCTTCTGGCGCAAAATGGGGGACCACCATGGACATGATGAAACCTTCCTTCCGTTGGTGTCGTTGTTAAAATCAGGCTTTGCTCTCTTGCTTAACTTTAGAGCGCAAGGCCTGCAGGGTTTTGTTATAAAGATTGCGAAAAAAATCAGGGTCCAAACTGTGCAGGCGATATTTTTGACGTTCCCGCTCTGATGGGTAATGTTCAGGAACCGGCACAATAAAGGCACTTTTGTAAAGATTCCCATTGTAATCAGCCTCGTAACCACGCACACGAAGCTCCAGCAAAATGGACACAAGGGCACGTTCAAAGGGCTCTATTGTTTCAGGACTGTACCCACATGCGCCAAGGGCACCCATTTTTTGGAACGTTGCATCAAAATGATGCCTGAGTTCCTCTAAACTGCAGGTCAAAAGGTGGAACCGCAGCTCTCGGGCCAAGCGGGGAGCCTCTGTGGCCAGAGACAAAGCATGGGTATCCTCATCAAAAATCATTGTCTGCGGCCCTTTGGATTGTTTTACATTTTAAATGTATTGCGCAAAAAAAGCAAGCGTTTTTTTTGGCCCACTGTTTGCATAATGGGAAACCAACACACAAGAAATGATCGTATCATGATAGGGACCAACCCCTTTTCATCGCTAACCACCGAAGGCCTGTCCGGCCAAGACATGGGTATTTTATCCGTGTTTGGAAAGCCGGATGCCAACGCCCAAGGAGACTTCGGCTCTATTCTGGGCGCCTTGGATGGTTTTTCTGGGGATGGAAGCATCCTGGATTTTCCAAAAAACACAACGGAATCCACCGAAGGCACAGCCCCCTTTCTTCCTTTCCTCTTTCCTGTGGCCCTACCGGTTCTTGATTTTCAAAAATCCCCTACAGAGGGGTCAAATCTTCACATGGAATCTTCCCTTTTGGATGGCCAAAGCGCCTTGGGCCTGCCTGTGCAAAAGAAGCCTTCTGAAAACCCAGTCTCTCTTTCTGAAATCTTACCGAATCAAGGCAACTCTGATTTGGGCGATTTAAAAGAAACAAAAAAACAAACCAACCCCGCCGGTCTTTCTGTAACGAGCCCATTGCCTTTCGTTCCTGCCGCATTGCCCAGTTTTGCCCCAGTGCACAATGACGTGAAAACCTTGGTGGGGGAAATGCAGGATGGTGGTCTTTCGCCGCGTCCTCTTTCTGCTCTTGAGGGTTATACAGCGCCGCAGCCTGAGGCCCTGACACAAATGCCGGCCCCGATTGATAAAACGGCATCCTTGGCGCCGGTAGATCCCAAAGGTTCTGCCAAGCTCCCTCTGGCCGCTCTGTCTGAAAAATCTAATACCTCCGCCCCTGCCGCCTCTATACCCACGGTTCAAGAGGATTTGGATGCCGCCCTGAATGCCTTGGCCAGCCTGAAGGCCCCCATGCAGGTGGCTGACAACAAAACATTCTCTGGGACAGACCGCCTTTTAACCGCCCCTTTGCCAGAATCAACCCCCACCCATCAGGGTGAGGCGCTGACTGTCTCTCAACAGGCCACGGCTGTTTTGCCTCAGGCTCAGGCTCAGGCTCAATCCCTACCTGCAAAAACCCTTTCCTCTTTGCCAACCGCAGACACTAAGAAAAAAACCTCTCTAACCTCTGCACCTGTCACCGAAGAGGCCCAGACGGTTAACAACACGCCCAAAGACACCACCCCCGTGCGTTTGGCCAGCTTTGAGAACTCTCCCCAAAACACCCCTGATCCCATCAAAACCATTGAGTTTTCAACTGTGGCTGATGCATCACCCTTGAAAGTGGAAGGGTTTGGGGCCCCGCATCGTCAAGACACCCCCTTGGCGGAAAACGCACCACTCTCTATGCCAACGGCCTCTTTGTCTCAACCGCTGTCCCCAATGACGGACACAGCAGGATCTTCTCAGCGGATGATGGCCTTTCATCAGGCGGCCACTTTAACGCCCATGGAAACCCAACATGCCCGTGAAAATCTGGCTATGACCATCAAAAAGGGCATAGACGATGAAAGCACCCAAATTCGGATTAAAATGAGCCCCGAGCGCCTCGGCACCGTGGATGTGGCCATGGAGATCGCGCAGGATGGCACCGTGAATGCCGTCATCGGCACGGACCGGCAAGACACCTATGACTGGCTGCGCCGCGATGCGTCCTCTCTGCAGGATATGTTGCAACAGGCCGGACTGAAGATGGGACAGGGGGGATTATCCTTTGCCTATCACGACCAACGCCAAGCCTTTGAACAAAAAGTTGCAGGATTAAAGGGCCGCACATCCCAAACCGACCCCGACGTCAAAACCGTCGCCATGCGGCCCCTATCCTATAATCCCAATCAAGCCCTTGATATCCACGCCTAGGACATTGTTATGACAACAACCACCGCCCTTAATAACACCACGCCCAGCACGAGCAATCCAAGCTCGGGCACCGCCAAAGACAGAACAACCTTTGGGAACAATTTTGACCAATTTTTAAAATTGCTGGTCACCCAAATGAAAAACCAGGACCCTATGGAGCCCATGGATGCCAGTGAATTCACCAACCAATTGGTGCAGTTTGCGGGGATCGAGCAAAACATCAAATCCAATACACTTCTGGAAAAAATCTCAGGAAACCAAACGTCAGGACTGCTGCGCGAATCCGCGTCTTATGTCGGTCAAACGGTTTCCATCAAAAGCGACAAATTGGTGCGGGGGGATGCCACCACGCCCAACACCTTTACCTACACCAACGATAAAAAATACACGAACGCCAAAATCACCATTTTGGATAACAAGGGGAAAATGGTTCGGACGCTGGATTCCTTATCGGGGGAAGCGGGTATAAAAACCATCACTTGGGATGGGAAAGACACGCAGGGTCTCCCCATGCCCGCAGGCCAATACACCCTTAAGGCGGTTGGTGTCACCAAAACGGGTAACGGCCCCAACGATCAAACAACCACCAATCTGGAAACCACCACCACAGGTGTGGTGAACAGCGCGGGGGTCGAGGGGGGGAAAATCATGCTGAATGTCGATGGCGTTCCCGTTACTGAAGACAAAATCATTTCAATTTCTAACTCTTAAAATCCAAAACCAAACAAGGAGAACACGTTATGAGTGGTGTATTCGGAGCTTTATTTGCCGGTGTTTCAGGCCTAAACGGACAATCTCAGCGACTGTCCACCATCGCGGACAACATCGCCAACGTGGGAACCACGGGTTATAAGCGCGTGGAAACGGCGTTTAGCACCTTTGTGACCCAAACCACCACCACCCGCCACTCGGCAGGGGGGGTCAGAACATCCATCGCCAATCAAATCTCTCAGCAGGGATTGCTGGAATCCAGCCTGAACAAAACCGATATTGCCATATCGGGCAATGGGATGTTTGTGGTCAATGAAACCCCCACCCCTGGGGTTGGTGATGAGTATTTGTATACCCGCGCGGGCCAATTCAAACCCGATAAAAACGGGAATCTGGTCAACACAGCGGGATATTATCTGCAGGGATGGCCACTGGACCAAGACGGCAATTTGCCCACCAACAACACATCCTTGGTCAGCTTGGAAACCATCAACATTGCCCAGATCACAGGACAACCCAAGGCGACAAGCAGCGTTGAAATGGGTATTAACCTGCCCTCCTCGTCCAGCATTAACGCCACAGGGGAGGCCAATGATCCCAGATCCGTCAGCGCCACAGACTTTGTTGTGTTCGACAGCTTGGGCCAATCCCAAAGTTTACGCGTGGCATGGACCAAAGTCGCCAACAACCAATGGCATATGACCATGAGCACGGATCCCACCCGCGGATCCATCGTCGATGTCCGTGATGTCACAGGTACCAATATCGGTGATTTGACCTCAACAAGCCCCTATATTTTCAGAACCGCTTCGGCAACACCCTTAACGTCAACAACAGCATTGCCTGCGGGTGTGACGGGGGAAAGCTTCTCCCTCACCCTCACCAATGCCACAACAGGGGCCACCACAACTGTGACTGTCCCCGCCCTGGCTTTGGGGGCAACGGATGATGTCAGCGACCTAATGACCACCATCAATGCCATAAACCCTCGCGTTCAGATGCGCATCAATGATGATGTCACCCCCAGTCAGCTGGAATTTTACACAACGGATCGCAACGATTATATCAGTGGGACGGACTTATCCTCAGCCCCTGACCTTTCCACCTTTTTCGGCGGCGCCCCTTCAGCCATATCGGTGGGGGCCAATAAACTCAGCAGTGCCGCCAAATATAGCAGTGACACAACAGGGGGTGATTATTTTGATTACCTGATTTTTAACTTCAATGCGGATGGGACTTTACAAGATATTATTGACCCATCCCAACCTGGGGATTCCACAACCACCCCTGCGGGGCGGTCTCTTTACAACAACAACAGCCAAACGCTGGATATCGTCATGGATTTCAGTGCCTCTGGTGCGGATGCCGATCAGGTGGTCAGTTTTGATTTTGGACGTTTTAATAATACCGCTGCACCCAATGTTGCCGAAGGGATTACCCAATACGACGCGAACTTGTTTACCTCTTTCTTAAATCAGGACGGGGTGACGTTTGGATCCTATACAGGGGTTGATATCGATTCGCGGGGGATTGTCACAGCCATTTTTGATAATGGTCAAACACAACCCCTGTACCAAATTCCCATCGTGTCTTTTGCCAACACGGACGGACTGGCTCCACGGGCTGGCAATGCCTATTCCCAAACGGAACGGGCGGGGGAATTTATTTTGCGGCAGGCTGGCACAGCGTCGGCAGGGGGGATTGTTTCGTCGTCTAAAGAAGCCTCTACGGTGGATATTGCCGAGGAATTCTCCAACATGATCGTTACCCAACGATCCTACTCCGCCGCCACCCGTGTCATCAGCACCGCGGATCAGATGTTGGAAGAGCTGATCAACCAAACCTAAAAAATCTAAAATGACCTAAACGCGCCCCCATCTGAATTGATGTTTGGGCGCGTTTTTCTTTGTGCCGTCTCAGCCTTGCGAATTGCCCCAAAAAATGCTTTTCTACGGCATGACAAGGAGAAATTCAGGCAACCCTTTATGAAAAACCCCCTTCGTGTGGGCTTAGTTGGCTTGGGAACTGTCGGGTGCAGCGTGGTGAGCATCATACAAACCCAAACCGATTTGCTGCGAAAAATTTGCGACCATCCCATTGAGATCCTCGCCGTTTCTGCCAGAGACCGAACGCGCCACCGCCATGCCGATGTGTCACCCTATACGTGGCACGATGATCCCTTGGCCTTGGCCAGAGACCCCCGCATTGATGTTGTGGTGGAAATGGTGGGGGGACAAAACGGGATTGCGCTGGATGTTTGCCAAGCTGCCCTGGCCCACGGGAAATCTGTGGTCACCGCCAACAAGGCCATGATGGCCCACCACGGGGTTGCCCTGGCGCTGCAGGCCGAGACCAAGGGTCTCTCCCTATGCTACGAAGCGGCCGTGGCCGGCGGTATCCCCATTTTGAAAATGCTGCGGGAGGGCTCCAGCGCCAACACCATCGAATCCCTGTATGGGATTTTAAACGGGACATGCAATTATATCCTAACCACCATGGCCAAAACAGGGGCATCGTTTGAGGATGTTTTGGAAGAGGCCAAACGTCTCGGTTACGCCGAAGCCGATCCCTCTTTTGATATTGACGGCATTGATACGGCCCAGAAACTGGCTCTGCTCTCCAGCATGGCTTACGGCGTTGTGCCCGATGTGAATAACCTTTATGTCGAGGGGATCCGCGGCCTGTCCGCCGCCGATGTTGCCGCCGCCGAAGACATCGGATACGTCATTAAACTGATTGCCAAAGCCCGTTACCATCGCGGCATTTTGCATCAGGCTGTTTACCCTGCCCTGATCCCTAACCACATTCCCTTGGCCCACGTGGATGATGTGTTTAATGGGGTTTTGTTTAAGGGGGATTTTGTGGGTGAAATCATGGTCACCGGTCGGGGCGCGGGGGGAGATCCCACGGCCTCTGCCATTATGGCCGACCTGATTGATTTGGCCAATCACAGGCATGTGTATCCCTTTAAAGTGTCCGTCAGGGATCTGATTCAGGCCAAGCCCGAATCCATGGACACCTATACCTGCCGGTATTATGTCCGCTTTATGTTGCGGGATGTGGCGGGGGCCGTGTCTCATGTCGCGCGGATTTTGGCCGATCATGACGTTTCCATCCGCAGTCTGAAACAGCCCGAGGCCGAGTACCACCAAGGCATTGTCCCCCTGATCTTAACCACCCACGAATGCCAAGAATCTGTCATTCAGAAAACCCTTTCTGAAATTCGCGCTCTGGACATTTTGTGTGATGATCCCAAACTGCTGCGCGTTGAACCCTTTTAACCACCACGGGATTGTTCATGCCGGATACAGATGATGCCCCCGCCCCCCATTACCACGGCCACCGGCAACGTCTGCGCCAGCGTTTTCTGGACACCGATGGTCAGGGGATGGCGGATTATGAACTTTTGGAACTCCTGTTGTTCGCCGCCCTGCCCCGCGCGGACGTTAAGCCACTGGCCAAATCCCTGATCGCCCATTTTGGCAGTTTTGCGGATGTCATTCGGGCCAGGCCTGAGGACTTTTCATCCTTCAAAAGCATCGGCCCCGCTGCCCAAAGCATCCTGCGGGCTGTCCACGTGGCATCCATCAAAGTTTTACAGCATGAGATGAAAGAAACCCCCGTTTTGTCGCACTGGGACCACGTTGTGAATTATTGCCGCGCCGTGATGGGGCATAAAACCGAAGAAGAGTTTCGCCTGATTTTCCTAAACAACAAAAACCACGTCATTCGGGATGAAGTGCATCAACGCGGCACCGTCAACAGTGTGCCCATTTTCCCGCGTGAGGTTGTGAAGCGGGCTCTGGAACTTTCCGCCAGTGCCGTGATTATGGTTCATAATCATCCGGGCGGGGATCCCACCCCCTCTCATGCCGACATCAAATATACCGAAGATATCAACCGCGCCCTGAAATCCGTCCATATCAAACTGCATGACCATATTATTGTCACCAAGGGCAGCCAGTTTACGTCATTTCGCCAGTTGGGTGGGGTTTTGTAAAACACGCACCAAAAACCATTTCGCATGCGCAACAAACCTACGCTTTGAGCAAATCCACCACCACCCCATCCAAACGCAAACGGCCCTTTTCTGTCAAAAAGACCGTTTCTCCCCCTTCAGCCATCAGACCTTGGGCGCATAACGCCTGATAAGCCGCCAGATCAATATGGCCCCCGTTTTGCAAATCCTGAAAAACAGAGCGATTTAGGCCCTCACGCAGACGCAGTCCCATATACAAACGCTCCAGCGCGGCCTCTGATGGGGTTAACGGGATTTTTTCAACCACCCCTATCCTTTCATTCAGAATCCCCTCCCGCCAGGCGGCCGGATTTTTCATACTGGCCAGCGCGTGGGTTTGCCCATTATGATGCACGCGGCCATGGCTTCCTGGGCCGATGCCAAAATAACTATTATAATGCCAATAATGCAGATTGTGCCGACATTCCTGACCTGAAACCGCAAAGCTGGAAATTTCATAGCCCACCAATCCCCTGTCCGCACAAAGTTCATGTGTTGTATTAAATAAATCTGCCAATACGCTGTTTTCTGGCAATTTATAATCACCACGCTGAAATGGACGATAAAACCCTGTTTCCGGTTCAATGGTGAGTTGATACAGCGAAAGGTGACGGGTGCCTAAGGATAAAGCCTCCTCAAGCCGACCCTGCCACAAGGCCGTAGTATGATGGGGCAAGCCATACATCAAATCTATCGAATAACGATCAAACACCGTGGTCACGGCATCCAGGGCGTCTCTGGCGACCTTGGCATTATGATCCCGCCCCAAAAACATCAATTCATCATCATCAAAAGACTGAACACCCAGCGATATCCTGTTGATTCCTAAATCATAATAGCTTTGTAATAATCCTTTGCTGATATCGCGGGGGTTGGCCTCCAGCGTCATTTCCACAGCATCCGCCCGCGCGGGAAACACATCATGAATGGCGGATAAAAGGGATTCCAAAACCGACAGTGGCATCTGGGACGGCGTTCCGCCCCCGAAAAAAACGGTATCTAAGCGATGATGTGGATAATCGCGGACTAAGGTTTCTAGGGCGCGGATATAGGCCTTGGCCCAAAGGGCAGCCTCCTTAGCATGCCAGCCCACAGCATAGCTGTTATAATCGCAGTATGGGCACTTCTTCGCACAAAACGGCCAGTGAATGTACAAAGCCAGCGGTGGCAAACCCACTATAGAAAGCTCCGCACATCCGTAAGATGACCTGTCAAAGCCGCTGAGGCGGCCATGATGGGACTCATAAGGTGCGTGCGCCCTTCCCTGCCCTGCCGTCCCTCAAAATTCCGGTTGGATGTTGATGCACAGCGCTCCTTAGGGCTCAACCGATCCGCATTCATGGCCAGACACATGGAACATCCTGGTTCCCGCCAGTCAAAGCCAGCGTCTTTAAAAATCTGATCCAGACCTTCGGCTTCGGCATGTTCCCGCACCAACCCTGAACCCGGAACGATCATAGCCCGCAGGCCTGCCTTAACTTTTTTGCCCTGAACCAATCGAGCCACATCGCGCAAATCTTCAATCCGCGAATTTGTGCACGATCCAATAAAAACCGTATCAATGGCAATATCGGTGATGGCTTCCCCGCCTTTCAGACCCATATAGGCCAGTGTTCTTTCCAGCGACTGACGGTGGGCATCGTTTCGCGCCTGATCCAGCGTGGGGACGCGGCCCGTGATGGGCAGGGCATCTTCAGGGCTGGTGCCCCATGTCACAAAGGGCTCAAGAGACGCGCCGTCGATGACAACCTCTTTATCAAAAATCGCCCCGTCATCGGTTTTTAGTGTCTTCCAATAGGACACGGCCTGCTCCCACACGGCGGCTTTGGGGGCCAAAGGACGACCCCGCAGATAGTCAAACGTCACCTCATCCGGCGCAATCATGCCGGCGCGGGCGCCGGCCTCGATGGACATATTGCAGATGGTCATGCGGCCTTCCATGGAAAGAGACGTGATGGCATCACCCGCATATTCAATCACATAACCCGTGCCCCCTGCTGTGCCGATTTTGGCAATAATGGCCAAAATAATATCCTTGGGACCCACACCGGCCTTCAACGATCCACTCACCGTCACGCGCATGGATTTTGCCGGACGCTGGATCAGGGTTTGTGTGGCCAGAACATGCTCGACCTCAGATGTGCCAATACCAAACGCCAGCGCCCCAAAGGCCCCATGCGTTGAAGTATGGGAATCCCCGCAAACAATGGTTGATCCTGGCAACGTCAATCCCTGTTCAGGGCCCACCACATGCACAATCCCCTGACGAACATCATCGAGGGGGTAATAGGTCACACCAAAATCACGACAATTTTTTTCCAGCGTATCCACCTGCAAACGGGATTCCACATCGGCAATCCCCGCCGCGCGATTTTCTGTGGGCACATTATGATCGGCCACGGCCAAGGTCATTTCTGGGTGACGCACACCCCGTTTGGCCTGACGTAGCCCCTCAAAGGCTTGGGGGCTTGTCACCTCGTGAATCAAATGACGGTCGATATACAGCAAACACGCCTCCCCCGTGCGATCCACCAAGTGATCGTCCCAAATTTTTTGAAACAGGGTTTTGGCTGTCATGATGTCTGAATCTTTCGTAATGGTTTTCTTTAAAGGACAATCACTATATACAAAATATCCCCATAACTTCAAGAGAAAGGGGCACTGTTTTTACAATTCCCCCCCCACCCTCAATCAAAACATCAGTGAATCTGTAAGCCGGGTTCTGTCTATGGCCGGTGGCCACGAGACCGCTATTCATCTGGGAAGGCCATCACTGGCCTCCTCGTGCGGGCTACCCGAACAACGGACCTGAAAGGGGGCCTTTGGGCCTGGTTATCCCGTGGTTGTTCCTATTTGCCCTTGCTCTCGGCGGGGTTTACCGTGCCTGCATGGGTTACCCCCGCAGCGGTGCGCTCTTACCGCACCGTTTCACCCTTACCTGTGCCCCCGCGAAGGGGCCATCGGCGGTTTGCTTTCTGTTGCACTGGCCGTCACATTGCTGTGCCCAGAATTTCTCTGGCGCCGTCCTTTCATAGAGCCCGGACTTTCCTCACCCCCCTAACCAAAGCCAGAAAGGCGCAGCGGTCCGATTCACTGACTAAAAAGGACCATAGCAAAAAAAACAAACCCACAACATCAAAAAACATGACGTTAAAAAACAGGACAAAAAAAGGAGAATGCCCCCCCCCGCTTCAGGGCCGCACGCCCTAAATCACCATCAGGGCATGAAAGGGCAGACCGATTTTTTCGCGTCCACCCAAATCAGAAAGCTCCATAATCCCCGCTGCCATGGGGACATGGGCGCCGCATTGACGCAGCAGTTTAATGCTGGCGGAAAGGGTGCCGCCCGTGGCCAAAATGTCATCCACAGCCACAACGGTATCGCCGGCCGTCACGCGACCGGATTGAATTTCCAACGTATCTGCCCCATATTCTAAACTATAGGTATAAGAGATGGTGCGGCCAGGCAAACGTCCCCGCTTGCGAATCAAAACAAAACCACAGCCCAGTTTGTACGCCAGGGGGGCGGCGAGCAAAAATCCCCGCGATTCAATACCCGCCAACATCTTGGGGCGATGGGGCGCAATGGCCTCTGCCAGACTGTCAATGGTATAGGCCCAAGCCTGAGGATCTGCCAAAATCCCTGAAATATCGTAAAATGCGACCCCCCGCTTTGGAAAGTTGGGAACCTCTGTTACATAATCACGAACGTTCAGCACACAGGCCCCCTCTTAATCTTTTAGGAAATCACCACCGTGTTACGGTTTTTTCCTTTGCAGGTCAATGCGATAGGTGAAATCACTGCCGTTGGTCATCACCAAACGCTGAAAGCCCAAGTGGTACAAAAGATCCAAGGTGTTGTAATCACCGGCCTCTTTATGACCCTGAATCAGGGGCAACAAACGGGCACTGGCACCAAAACGGTGCAATCCGGCACGCGCCTGATAAATGTTTTCCAGATATTTTTTCTGGGCGGCCACAGCCACCAAGGTCACATCATCCTGCCCTGCGGTGACAACATAATAACGGGGCGCATAACCGTCTTTGCCGGTGGAAACGTTGATCAAATCCACATACAGACGGCGCTGGCTGGCACTGGCTTGGGGATTCACGTCAAACTGGGCGTTATAAACATGGGTTAGAGTGGGCTTGGGATAGGCAGCGACGCTGTTAAAATCCGTAGCAGAAGAGGTTGAGGTTGAGGTTGATCCCGTCTGCAACCCGCCCCCCGTTTGGGTGGTCTCACAGGCGCTCAGGGTTAAAGACGCGGCCAAGATGCCCGATAAAAAAAGAGATTTTGTTAAGGAAACACGAGCGTTCATAAAAAATCCAAAGTCCTGTTTGTTGACAAAAAATGATAATCCAAGGGATACCATACTCTTTGGCAGGCGCAAAGGATATTTGTGATATTTCCAAAACATACAGACTTTGGTAATCCTTTGTGTATAAATAAGTAGAGTCTGAAAAAAACACTATCTCGGAGTTTTTTATGAAAATGGCTATGGGCGTTATTGGTGCGGGACAAATGGGCAGCGGCATCACGCACGTGGCGGCCCTGAGTGGGTATGAGCTGACCCTGTTGGATATTTCCGAAGATGTTTTGCAACGCGCCGTGGAAGGCATCGGCAAAAACATGGATCGCCAAGTCAAAAAAGGCCTGATTACCGAATCCCTGCGGGATGAAGCCCTATCGCGCATCACCACAACCACAGACTACGCCGCCTTTGTGGAATGCGATTTTGTGATTGAGGCCGCAACCGAGCGGGAAGACCTGAAAAAAAGCATTTTCGAGCGTCTGGTGCCCAACCTGAATCCCGATGCCATTCTGGCCACCAACACATCATCCTTGTCCATCACACGCCTTGCCTCTGTCACCGACCGGCCGGAACGTTTTATCGGCATGCACTTTATGAATCCCGTACCGGTGATGAAACTGGTGGAAATCATTCGGGGGATTGCCACATCCGATGAGTGTTACGAAACCGTCCACCTGATTGCCCAAAACATGGGAAAACAAGTGGCGCTGTCCAAAGATTTTCCCGCCTTTATCGTCAACCGCATCCTGCTGCCCATGATTAACGAGGCCGTTTACGCCCTGCACGAAGGCGTGGGCGATATCACATCCATTGATCTGGCCATGAAGCTGGGGGCCAATCACCCCATGGGGCCCTTCGAGCTGGCGGATTTTATCGGCCTTGATACCTGCTATGCCATCATGCACGTCCTGCACGAAGGTCTGGGCGATGGAAAATACCGCCCCTGCCCCCTGCTGGCCAAATACGTTGAGGCCGGATGGCTGGGCCGCAAAAAAGGAAAAGGCTTTTACGATTACAGCGGCGAAGTCCCCGTTCCGACACGATAGGCCGCAGGCGAATCCAATCACTCCACCATACCCACAAATAACCTTTTGGGTTTTTGTGCTTTATGACATAGTGATCTTGCCTAACGGTACACCATTAACCCATAGAAAGAGACAAACATGACATCCATGAACCGTGTTTTGATCATCGGTGCAGGCGCGGCGGGATCCGTTGTGGCCAAAAAATGCGCCATGAATACGGATGTTTTTAAGCATATTCACTTGGCCTCTCGCCGACTAGAAAGTTGTCTGGCTGTTCAAAAAGAATGCGCATCCCCCATAACCGTTTCTGAGGTTGATGGCGATGATACGGCGCAGGTGATTGCGCTGATTGAAAAACAAAAGCCAGATTTGCTGATCAACATGGCCCTGCCCTATCAGGATTTAACCCTGATGGATGCCTGTTTGGCCACCGGCGTACATTATATGGACACCGCCAACTATGAACCCCGCGAAGAGGCCAAGTTCGCCTATCACTGGCAGTGGGCCTATCAAGAGCGCTTTAAAGAAAAAGGGCTGATGGCCATTTTGGGCTGCGGCTTTGATCCGGGTGTCACCAACGTCTTTTGTGCCTATGCCCGCGACCATCTGTTTGATGCCATTGAATTTATTGATATCATTGATTGCAATGATGGAAACCACGGCAAAGCCTTTGCCACCAATTTCAATCCAGAAATCAATCTGCGGGAAGTCACCCAGCACGGCAAATACTGGAAAGACGGGCAGTGGATCGAGGTTGATCCCGTCAGCATATCCTGCATGATTGATTATCCTGAGGTCGGGCCCCGAAAATCCTATTTGATCTATCACGAGGAAGAAGAATCCTTGGTTCAAAACATCCCAGGCCTAAAACAAATTCGTTTCTGGATGACCTTTTCGGATAACTATATCAAACATATGGAGGTCCTGCAGAACGTGGGGCTAACCCGCATTGATCCCGTAATGTATAACGGGACGCCCATTGTGCCCATTCAGTTTTTGAAACACCTGTTGCCGGCCCCGTCGTCGCTGGCGGAAAACTATACGGGCAAAACCTCCATCGGGTGCGTCATTCAGGGACACAAGGACGAAAAGCCCAAAACCATTGTGATTTACAACATTTGCGACCATGCGGCCTCTTTCCATGAGGTCAAGGCCCAGGCCGTGTCCTACACCACCGGCGTTCCCCCCGTTGTTGGCGCCATGATGCTGTTTTCTGGGCAATGGCAGGGCAAGGGGGTCTTTAACGTCGAGCAATTGCCAGCGGAGCCCTTCTTAAAAGAGCTTGCCCGTCAGGGCCTGCCGTGGCACGTGCGGGACATTGAGGGGGCCCAACCTTTGGGGCTTTTGCCTTAATGCCCACCCAACCTTGGTATGAATCCATTCCTACGCCTGCCTATGTTGCCGATATCTCGGCACTCAGGCGCAATCTGGATCGCATTGCCCACGTAAAAGAAAAAACAGGCTGTCAGGTCTTGCTGGCCACCAAGGCCTTTGCCCGTGTGGATCTTTTTCCCCTGCTGGCAGAGGTTCTGGATGGCACAACGGCCAGCGGCCTTTACGAGGCCCGCTTGGGCCATGAAACCTTCGGCAAACAGGTCCACGTTTATGCGCCGGCCTTCAGAGATCAGGATATGCCTGACATCCTGCGCTATGCGGATCATATTTATTTCAATTCCCCCTCCCAGCTAAACCATTTTCGCCCCCAAATCGGGACGGGTAAACACATCGGGCTGCGGGTCAATCCAGGATACAGCCTCAGCACTGTGGGGGGCGATCTTTACAATCCCTGCGCCCCCCATTCCCGCTTTGGAACACCGGCGGACCAGCTGGGGGATGTTAACTGGGATGCCGTGGATATTTTTCATGTTCATGCCCTGTGCGAATCCCGTCATGATGGGTCCATAGGGTTAATTCAGCATGTTTCAAAAACCTTTGCCCCCTATCTGAAATCCGTCAAAACCGTCAATTTCGGGGGGGGGCATCTTTTAAACCATCCGGACTATGACCTTTCTGCCCTTATGGATGCGATCAACCGCTTTCGGGACAAACACGATGTTGCGGTTTTTTTGGAACCAGGGGGCGGGATTGTCTACAACGGCGGCTATCTGGTGGCCACCGTTTTGGATATGCATCATAACGGCATGCCCATTGCCATATTGGATGCCTCTGCCAGTTGTCACCATCCTGATGTGATCGAGGCCGGCTATCGCGCCCCCGTCATCGGGGCTGGCCAAGCCGGTGAGCATCCCTATGACTATATCCTAGCCGGCAATACCTGCATGACAGGGGATATTTTTGGCACGTACAGCTTTGCCGATCCTTTAAAAAAAGGGGATAAAATCCTGTTTACGGATGCTTTGCATTACACTTTTGTCAAAAGCACCGTGTTTAATGGCACCCCCCTACCCGATTTTGCCACCCTGCATGAGAATGGACACTATGAGGTTGTTAAAACCTTTGGCTACGACGCCTTTCGTGGGCGGCTGTGACAGGCACCTGTCAAAGCAAATTAGAAATGTCCGCATTGAGCAAATTAGAAATGTCCGCTTTTTGTTTTTTTAGGTGCAGGAGGCGGGGCAGGTTTTTATCCACAAATCCATAGCCCTTTTTTTGAGGGCTCCTTACAAAG
>CANGYM010000023.1 GCA_947458145.1 Alphaproteobacteria bacterium
CAGGCCAAAACCCGACAAACATTTTATCGTTGTGCATTGCTATACAGCTTTCTGGCGTGGACGTTGTGCTGGCTGGGCACCTTTTTGGTGCGGTCAGGATTGCTGATTTCGGTGCATAGTTTTGTGTCGGATACCTTCAGGGGATTTTTGCTGTTGATCATGTTGATGATTCACACAGTTTTTCTGGCCGTGCTCTGGCGACGGGCCACCTTTCCCCCGGCCCAAGATCCCCCCATTGCGCTGGGGTCCCGTCCCTTTTTGATGGGGATGCAAAATTATCTGGTGCTGGGCACGACGGCGTTGGTGGGTTTGGGGTTGTTTTATCCGTTTTTTGCCCTGTCTGTGTTTAATGACGCCCTGTCTGTGGGGGCGGGGTTTTATAACCAGACGGTTTTGCCCCTAATGGCCCTTTCCGTCGGGGTGTTGGTGTTTTTGCCTGGGGGGGTGAAATTCTGGACTGTTCCAACCATCGGCATCACCCTGATTCTAGCCGTGATCTTGGCTGCGGTTTTGCCCCTGAGTGGTTGGGCGCGGCTGTGGGCGTTGCTGCCCGCCAGTTTGTTGGTGTCCGTGCTGGCGGAGGCGCGGCGGGTGAAAGTTGCCCGCACGCTGGGCCATTTGGCCATGCCCCTGTTTGCCATTGCCATTTTGGGCTATGGATACGGACAAAAGGACGTGGCTTTGGATTTAAAAACCAACACGCCCGTGGTTTTTCAGGGGGAAATCCTGACCCTGCGGCGCGTTTTTACGCAGGATTTTCCCATGTATACGGCCCTGCTGGCTGAGGTTGACCGGATTCAGGGCAACCGCCAGAGCACATTAACCCTTGCCAGACGGCATTATAAAACCCGCAAAACCGTCACATCGGAAATGACCCTAACCCAAACCCCGTGGCAGGATCAGGGGTTTCTGTTGGCGGGATTGTCCGACGATGGGCAGCAGATTTCCGTACGCGTCCACATTCGCCCTGGGATGACATTATTATGGACATCCTTTGCCATGATGGGCCTTGGGGGGCTGGCCGCCGCCTGGCGGCAGCGATAGGGGAAAATCAAAAGCGTGTGTTAGGATCGTGCCTCGGACACCAAGGTGTCCATGAATTCGGCGTTCCATGCCATTTGGCGATCGGCAAAGGGATAGCCGCCCCCTTGGGCGGGGGCGAGGGCTTTTCGCGGCAGGATGCCGGCGATATGAACCTGAATCTGATAAGCCGTGCGGGCGGACAAGTCGCTGATCCAGCACAGGCTGAGGATCCCCATGGGGCTTTGGGCTTCCAGAACGCGCTGGACCTGTTCATGGTTTTTGCGGGATAAGACACTCAGGGCGCCGATAATATAAAAACGATCTTTGGCTTTGGCGGCCTCGTAAACGGCCTCATCGGTTAAGGTGCCGCTTTTTTTGTGTTCCAGAGCCTGCTTTAGCCCCTGTTGCAGCAATCGCAAATCACGGATACGGCCCTGCTGGGCGTTCAGGCGCTGGGTTAGCGCGGGGGAAAGATCGCCGCGCTCAGAAAGGGCTTGCAGGGTTATTTCTGTGACGGTGGGCTCCATGATAATTTCTTCGCAGTCCACCTCGGTTAGGGATGGGCAAGAACGCAAAATAGGCCCTGAAACATCAGGGTTGGGATCTTTGGCCAGCAGCATACGCAGCCCCCGCGGCAAAGCCCCGCACAGGCGCAGCGTCATCGCCATCCCCACCCGAACACTGTCCACAACATCCCGCGCACAGATCATTAACACTGACACCAACCACTCCGGCATTTGCTCTGGCTTATCTGAATAACTTATCATTTTTTTTGCTAAAATAATAGCATTTTCTTCACGCAGGCTCACCTCAGGATCTTGGGCAAACAGAGCGTAGGCGGTGATGGGGACGGCAGGATTCAAAAGAATCGTTTTTCGGATAAACGGATCGGGCCCCTGTGCCAAACGCAGCAGGGTGGCCTGTTCCTCTTTGTCGTGTTGACTATAAAGAGAGGCGTTATTCAAAAGCATACCATGAAGGAAAAGCATCTAAACAAGATCATCAAGGCTTTGGGGGGCTTCCCCCCAAAGGGGCCTTGAATCATGACAGACAACCCCTTAATCCACCCTTAACGTCATAGCCTCTTCATAGGCCGAGCGGGATAAACAAAGATTGGTGCGTCCCTGAAGGGTGATTAGCTGATGGGGAATCGAGAGGACTTGCAAGCTTTCAATGGCATCGCGAATCATCGCCCCAGGCAAATCTGTGGTGACCACCAGATAATCGTTTTTTTCTGGATGGGGCTGGGGTTTTAGGCATTTTAAATACAAAGCATGACTTTGGATGTTGGGCATGGCTGACTCCTTAAAAAAATAACCGTGACGTTTTTTGTTGTTTCATTAAAGATAGCATGACTGCCCATTGAAATTCAAGAAAAACATTGTTTTTCTTGAAAAAATTGCTGCTATGCACAAAAAGGAGAGAGGGGGTTAGGTTTTTCTGGGCAGAATCAGAAGGAAAATTTTTTTGCACTGCACTATAAGGCCCGTATTGCAGGGAAAATATACCTATGATTGTATGGTTGCTTTGGCTTCTCTTAAAAAAAATTCTTACACACACGGGAAAACTTGTTCCCGAGAAACGATAAACGCGGCGGGGCGGGACGGTTTTTTTCGCCCCGGCGCAGCGCACCCCTTGAGGCCCAAAGAGAAGTGTGGGGGTGGGGGAGGCGCGTGCTCCCGTAAGGAAACGGCTTTAGACGGATAGAAAAGGGTGCCCCCTACACATCCAACCGCTTCACCTTCAGGGCCTTGTCTTGGATGAAGGCGCGGCGGGGTTTCCCAACGTCGTCCATCAGGGATGGCTATCGTGGGCGGACTGAGGTATGCTTTTGGAAGGTTTTTGGGCTGGGACCGGATGCACCAACACCGCCTGATCAATGTCAAAATCGCTGGTGTCGAGGTCCTCATCAGGGATAGATAGGGCGCGGTCCCAGTCGGATTGACCCTTCATTTTTTTGAAATCTTCTTCAGAAACGCGGATGATTGTCATATTTTTTCCTTTCTTTGCGACTGGCCTTACGAAATGAAATAATGCGAATACAATCAATGCGTATCACATAAACCAAACATAGCAATTGCTCGCCTCTTCCATACCCCAAATCTAAAAATCTTGATTCTGTAACCAACTTTGATGCAAAGGTCACTTTAAAGGGACAAAAATAAATCTGGGCAGCATCTTCGAAATCTAATCCATGCTTGGCTAAATTTTTAAGGCGCTTAATCTCATCCCATTCAAAAGTTCTTCTAACCATACAACATAAAAACGAATTTTTCAATCTTTTTCAAACATCCAATCGCTTCACCTTCAGCGCGTTTTCCTGAATGAAGGCGCGGCGGGGTTCCACAACATCGCCCATCAGGGTGGAAAACAGCTGTTCGGCTTCGTCGTGGTGGTTCACGTGGACTTTGTACAGGCTGCGGGCAGCGGGGTCCAGCGTCGTTTGCCATAGCTGATCGGGGTTCATTTCCCCCAATCCCTTGTACCGCTGGATGGACAGGCCCTTTTTGGCTTGTTCAAACCCCACCGTGATGACATCCAACGGATGATCAATGCGGTGCACGGTGTCTTTCAGGGTCAGGCGAGCCGTGTTTTCAAACAGGGCCAGCGTATCCCGCGCGGCATTGACCTTTTGCGCCTCATGGGATCGCAGCAGGCCCACCGTCAACACCAAGGTCCGCAGAATCCCATCTTCGGTACGCTGAAAAGTCAGGCCATCATTATCGCTGGTTGATAGGGACCACGGATTGGCATCCCCCGCATTCAGGGCGTTTAAAACGGCCTCGGGTTGATACAGCCCCTCCATCCCCAACATGCCCTTCATGGCCAGCTTTACAAAAGCCTGTTTGTGGCCGTATTTGCGGCCCAGATAGTCCAAGGATCCCTCGCACGCTCTGAGTTTTTCCAGAACATCCCGAACATCTGCGCCGGATCGCTGGCTGCCATCGCTGAGGGTCAGAACCGCATGATCCACAATGTTGTTCAGCAGATATCGGTCTAGGGCCGCTTCGTCTTTCAGGTAAACCTCAGAATTGCCGCGCTGCACACGGTACAGAGGGGGCTCGGCCACGTACAGATAGCCGCCGGCAATCAGCTCTGGCATTTGACGAAAGAAAAACGTCAGCAACAGCGTACGAATGTGTGATCCATCCACGTCGGCGTCGGTCATGATGATGATTTTGTGATAGCGCAGTTTTTCAACGCTAAAGTCATCTTTCCCAATACCGGTGCCTAGGGCGGTGACAAGTGTGCCAATTTCCTCGGAATTCAGCATGCGGTCAAAACGGGCCCGCTCAACGTTCAGGATTTTTCCGCGCAGGGGCAAAATGGCTTGGTTGGCCCGTGATCTGGCCTGTTTGGCGGAACCGCCGGCGCTGTCCCCCTCAACAATAAACAGCTCGCACAGGCTGGGGTCTTTTTCGGAGCAATCGGCCAATTTCCCGGGCAGGTTGGCAATGTCTAGCGCCCCTTTGCGGCGGGAGAGTTCGCGGGCTTTTCGGGCAGCCTCCCGCGCGGAGGCGGCTTCGTAGGCTTTTTCCACGATTTGTTTGGCCTCGGCCGGATGTTCCTCTAACCACTGGCTGAGTTTCTGCACACAGACGGTTTCCACCACGGGGCGAACCTCAGAGCTGACCAATTTATCCTTGGTCTGGGATGAAAATTTGGGATCGGGGACTTTGACGGACACAACGCAGGTCAATCCCTCGCGCACGTCATCACCGGTGAGTGAGATTTTATCCCGCTTGCTGGCGGGGGCCAGCGCCGTCATTTGATTCACGGTGCGGGTTAAGGCGCCCCGAAAACCAGCCAAGTGCGTCCCCCCGTCCTTTTGTGGGATATTGTTGGTGAAACACAGCACGTTTTCGTGATAGCTGTTGTTCCATTGCAGGGCAATTTCTACGGCGACCCCTTCGCGTTCCCCCTCAATGGAAATGGTGGAGCTGATGGGTTGCTTGGCACGGTCCAAATATCCAACAAAGGCGGAAATTCCCCCCTGATAACAAAAATCCGTGCGCTGGTCTTCTTCCCCGCGCTCGTCAATCAACGTGATGGACACGCCGGAATTCAGGAACGCCAGTTCCCGCAATCGGTGTTCCAACGTCATATAATCAAACACAATGGCGGAAAAGGTTTCAACGGATGGATAAAAGCGCACGGTGGTGCCCTTTTTCCCCTGCGCGTCCCCAACGATGGCCAAGGGGGCCACGGCGTCCCCGTGGGCAAAGCGCATTTGATAGGTTTTTCCGTCTCGGTAAATGGTCAGCTCCAGCCACTCTGACAGGGCATTGACCACAGAGACCCCCACCCCGTGCAAACCCCCTGAGACTTTGTAAGAATTCTGATCAAATTTTCCCCCTGCGTGCAGCTGGGTCATGATGACCTCGGCGGCGGAGATGCCTTCTTCGGCATGAATATCCACGGGAATCCCCCGCCCGTTGTCGGATACGCTGACGGAACCATCGCTGTGAATGGTGACTTCCACGCGGTCACAGTGTCCGGCTAGGGCTTCGTCGATGGCGTTGTCCACGACCTCGTACACCATATGATGCAAACCGGATCCATCATGGACATCCCCGATATACATCCCGGGGCGTTTGCGAACAGCCTCCAAACCCCGCAAAACCTTGATGGAATCCGCGCCGTACTCTTGGGCGGCGGCGTTGTCTTGGGTGTCTTTATCTTGATCTTCTTTTTTCAAGGCCGTCATGGATGGAACTCCGATCATCATCGTGTCCCCCACTATAGGGGGAAAAGCGCGGGATAGGAAGGGGGTTGTGGAGGGGGGATCAAGGGCTGGATGCGGGGAAAAAATATCTTAGTTTTTTTGTGACAGCGATCACATGTTTATTTCTGGGGCAGCGTTATAAATAGAATTGATCTGCGTTTATGTTTTTAAGGAGAACGTATAATGGCTTCGTTGAACAAACCGAGGTTTTCAAATCCATTGCTTTTAGCTCTTGCTGGCGTGGCTCTGGCTGCTTCTTTGGCAGGATGCGGTGGCGGCGGTCAAAACCCGAAAACCATAACAATTCCCATCCCCAGTGAAATCCCTACAAACAGTCAAGAGGCACAAGAAGCAGCTGAGGCTGCTAGACCATTGGTCGAAGGGGTGAAAAAGAAAGCGGGTCCAGCTATTGAAGGGGCAGATCGAGCAGTAAAACAAGGGCTTGAAGAGGTAAAAAAAGAAAGTGAAAAACAAAAACAAATCACATGTACAGCAGAGCTTCCTAAACGAACAGAATTGGATAACGCTACGCCGGCTATCTTAGGATTTAACATATATAATGTTAACACATCTATCCATAAGGGGGTATATCTTAAAATAACGCAAAACACCGACTATGCTAATCGAAGTGGTTGGGTTTTTACACTCCCAAAAACTGATAATCGCTTTCCCTTGAGTGATTCAATGAGTCTCCCAATAAATCTTACATCGAACGGAAATCCGCTCGAAACCATGTCATCACTCAACGGTCAAACAATCCGTTTTTTCGATGCAAATGGGAAGGATGCTGGAAAGGCAAACCTAACGTGCTCAAAACCAGCACCGGTGATCAATATCCCCGATATCCCAAAGGGATGGTCAAACTTTCTTGGGGACAACGGCGGTCAAGGAGGGAGATAATTCGTAAAGATTTTTCACCCCCGCCCATCACACACCTATCCCCCGCCCCAGCGCAATCCCCGCCGATGATACATGGCAGGTATAGGCCCGCTTTTTGTTTCGTCAATCAAACGCCCCCCGATGTCCCCAAGCGGTCCGCCAGCCACATTTTGATCATTGCCTGACGGGGAACACCCACCCGCTGGGCTTCGGCATCAAGGCGCTGCAGCATCCACACCGGAACGTTCAGGTTAATACGGGTCTGTTTTCCCCACGCCGGACGCTGGGCCGCCGCCCAGTCAAAATCGGCATCCGTATCCCCACCGTTGTCAAATTTTTCCTCCAAGGCTTTGGCTGTCAGGGGAACATCAGGTGTTTTTTTGGGCATAAATTTCCTCCTCCTTTAACCGAGCACGGCGCACCGAAAACAATCGTATCCTGTCGGCACGATGGGTATAAAACGCTGTCCACAGCTTTCCGCCATATCAGGCAATACGCCCAAACCGAGGTTCATCACGGGTCAGCGCAGGCACTTCTATCCCGTCAGAATCGGTCCACAAGGCTTGTGCTTCCAGAAAATCAATACCGTGCTTGATTTTATTGGTATGACTTTTTTTCAGGATCGAATTCAAACCTTTCCATGGTTTATCAATGGTATCCCATTTTGATACCTTCATAAAGATATTTTTACAGGTTACAGAGGTAACAAAAGGAAAACGTCACAATCAACAGGCAATCCCCCGCCCCAGCGTAATCCCCTCCGGTGATACGTGACAGGTATAGGCCAGCATCATCACCCCCGCCCGCTGGGCATCGTCAAAGGCGGCGCCGTAAGCGGGATCAATGTCCCGTGCCACAGCAAAGTGGTCCACGTCATCCCGCTGGCCGATATAAATCAGGGCGGCGTTATGGCCCATGGCTGCCAACTGTGAAAGTTCTTTTAAATGCTTCACCCCCCGCGCCGTGACGGCATCGGGGAATTCCAGCAGATGGGGGCGGCGTTTCATGTGGGCATTTTTCACCTCAACATAGCCCCAATCCGGCAAAAAGAAATCCAGCCGGCTTTGTCCCACCGTGCTTTCTGGCTGAACGCCGGTATAGCCGGAAATTTCAGGCAGGCTGCGTGCCAGCAGAGCCTCCTTCACCAAACGGTTGGGATGTTGGGTGTTGATGCCCACCCATGTGCCCTCGGCATACACCATCTCGGCGGTATAGGCATGGGTGCGCTTGGGGCTGGGATGATGGGACAGCACCACGGGCATGCCGGCTTCCTTCACCCCCATCAGGGATCCGGAATTGGGGCAGTGGGCTGTGATGATCTCCCCATTGTCCAGTCGAACATCCATCAAAAAGCGTTTATAGCGCTGGATCAAATGCCCCGAAACGGTTTCTGTCAGGGCAATCACGGGGCAAACCGCTGGGATGCGGGGGCAATTAAGGTCATTTGTCCCTGATCTTTTTTGTAAACGGCCAGGGTCCGCTGGATGGTGCCCGCGTCCTGAAAGCGAAACAGGCCCACCAACCCCTTGAACCCCGCAGGGGTTTTCAGGGCCGCCTGCGCGTCCCCCCCGCTTTGTTCCACATAGGCCGCCAGTGACACCATATCATACGCAATCACATCCAAACGGGACGCATCCCGCCCCAAAGATTGTTGGTAATAGCGCTGCACCTCTTCCCAAACCTGTTGATCCACATCGGCAAAAAATACAGGTTTTGCGGTGGGTGGGGCGAGGGCTGGGGCAATCACATCACTGGCGATGCCCTCTAAAACCGGCAAAACAGACTTGAGCGGGGAACCCGACAGGGCCACCACGGTGGTGAAGGCATTGCCTGAGGGTGTGGGTGTACATCCGGCGGCGGCGGACGCCGCTTGGGTCAGGGTGGGGGTCAAGTCTTTAAACGATGCCTCTTGATAATACATCATGGCCAAAACGCGGGCCCCTTTGGCAGTCAGGGTTTGTTTTAAAGCCGGCTCTAGGGCATAGCCGGCCTTGGTGGCGGGCAAAATCAGAACATGACAGGATCCCTGATCCGCCAGCGCATTGGCGGCGACGAGGATTTCCGCAAAGGGATCAAATCCCGCCACAAACAGCGGCGGCGATGCAATGCTGGTGGTGTTGGAAAAGGCAATCAGCGGCGGCGCCCCCGCGGTATTGGCCAAAGCGGCACGAAGGGTCTGGGCTTGCTCGGCAAACACGGGGCCGATGATCAGTTTGACATTCTCTTTCAGGATGCGCTCTTTTATCGCCTGCACTGTGCTTTGGGACAAAGAGGCGGTGTCGATAACACTCAGACGCAACCGGTTGGCACTGGGCAGACGGGCCAGCGACAACGCGGCACTTTCGGCCAGCGCCTGCCCCAGCGCCTGATATTTACCGGACTGGGGCACCAGCAGGGCCACGTGCCATCCTTGGCCAGACGGTGGGGAATCCGAGGAAGAAAACGCCATTTCATCCGACACGGTCACAACATTCGAAGGAGGCGTTCGCTTGCCCCCTGAATCAGGACCCACCTGCGTCAGGGGGGCGGGGGCATTGCGGCGGGAAACGTTGGTTTCCACCGGCAGGGCGCAATTTGACAGCAGCGTTACGATCAGGGATAGTGTCAGGAATTTTTGGATCATGTATGGCCTCTCTTTCCTTTGGTTTGTACCTTGTTGCCACCCCTATTGGCAATTTAAAAGATATAACCCTTCGCGCCCTGGATGTTCTGCGTCAGGCGGACATCGTGGCCTGCGAAGATACCCGCACCAGCCGCACCCTGCTGAATCATTACGCCATTCGCCCGCCCCGTTTGATGGCCTATCATGATTTTTCGGATGAACGCCAGCGGCAAACCGTGATTCAGGCCATTCAGGGGGGTGCGGCTGTGGCCCTGATCAGCGATGCGGGCACACCGTTGATTGCCGATCCTGGGTATAAACTGGTTCAGGCGTGCCATGATCAGGGCCTGCCCGTGATTCCCATTCCGGGCCCCTGCGCCGCGGTGGCGGGGTTGATTATGGCGGGCCTGCCCACCAACCGTTTTTTGTTTGTGGGGTTTATCACCCCCAAAGATTTAGATTGGCCCCGCGAAACCACCGTGGTGGGGTATGTGTCCTGTCATGACATCACAAAGGTCCTGTCTGCCCTTCAGCAGCGTTTTGGGGATCAGGCCCAGATTGCCCTATGCCGCGAAATCACGAAATTGCACGAGGGCACCTTTCGCGGCACCCCCCAAAGCGTTTCTGAGGCTCTGTCCCTTCGCGCCGCTCAGGATCCCAAAATCATGGGCGGGGAATGGGTGCTGGTGGCCCACATCGCGGCGCAGGTTTTGGATCCCCAGACCCTGGAATCTGAGATCAAAGCCCTCGTGCAGGCCCACGGGGTGAAACAGGCCGTGGCTTTGGCCCAAGGGCTGTGGGATGTGCCAAGAAAAACCCTGTATGCCATGGCCCTGAAGGTGGCCAAGGATCCATCCCCATGAAACGCACAGGGGATGCCACGGGCCGACGGGCCGAAGAACGGTGTTTGCAACGCCTGCAGCAACAGGGTTATCAGATTCTGGCCCATCGGTATCGCAATCCGGCGCAGGAAATTGATATTGTGGCCTGCCGCGAAACCTTGGTCCTTTTTATTGAGGTCAAAGCCCGCCCCACGCTGAATCATGGGCGCGAGATCCTCAGCACCCTGTCCCCAGAACGTTACGCCACTGCGGCGGGATGCTTTCTGGCCGATCATCCCCATTATGATCAGCACGATATCCGCTTTGATGCCATGATTGTGACCCCTGATGGGAACATTCATCATTTGGAACATTTGTGGGGGGTGTAAATCCGTCCTTTGTTACGGAAACGTCTTCACAATCACCCGATTGGCGGTCATTTCAGGCAGCCAGATTTTGCCGTCCTGAATCAAAAAATCCGCCGGCCCTGACAAGTCCGTCATGACGGGTACGGCTTTGCCCCCCGCCAGCGGGATACGGTACAAAGACCCACTGGCCCAATCGGACACAAACAACCCCTCTTGAAACACCGCCACCCCGTCCAAATTCCCCAGCAAAGAGGAATGTTGCACAAATCTGTATTCGTTTTCCCCTTGGCGCGTGATTTTCAGCACAGGGCCATTACGTTGTCCTGTATCCCCAAAACCCACAGCATAAAGCACGTCCCGATCAAAGGCCAAACCATTGGGACCCTGCAAAAGATCCACAGGAAACGATTGCACCGCCCCATCAGACAGGGAAAGGCGGTACAAGCGCCCAGAATCGGTGCCGGAAACCAACAAACGGTTGTCGGGCAGGGCCACAATATCATTCAAAAAGGCCACAGGTCGCTGGTCAAACTGAACGCGGCGGGGGGCCAAAGAAAACACCTGGTCCCGTTTTCCCGTGGCAACGTCATAACCATACACCTGATCAATATCTGTCACCCACAGGCGATCATAGGCAAAGACTAAGCCCTTGGGCGCATGCAACCCCTCAGCCCACTTGGCATCCAAAATTGTGCCATCCGGGGAAACCCGTGTGATGTAGCCATCGCCATCCTTGGCAGTGGGGGCCATCTCTTTCCCCACATTGGAAATGTAATAGGACTTGCCATCAAAGGCCACACTTTCGGGATGATCCAACCCCGTAATCATAAATCCCTCATCCGCGGACTGGGCCACAGCGATTGAAGATCCCACCATCACCCCCAAACAAACCATCCCAAACGCGGAAAACACCCGTGCAAAAAGCCTTTGGATCATATCATGATTCCTTCCTTGAAATGCAAACTGTTCTGTGACCGTGGCCATATAAGGTTTATACTCTAAATTTTAGGATAGGGAAACAGGCTCCGAAGGCATCCCCCCCCTTTTGGCCATCCACGAAAAATAAACTCACCCTGAGACCACAATTTATGCTATCGTATGATTAAACCAAGGTTTTCTTTCCTATTATGCTGTTTTTTGCTGGGTGTATTTGAAAAATGGCGGTTCATAAGAAAAAAAACATTATCCTCGTTGTGGATGAGGAACCTCAGATTCGGAAACTGCTGAACATTTTTTTAGAATCCGAGGATTTTAAAATTATCGAAAGCACCTGTGGCAAACAGGCTGTTCGTTTATGTCTTTCCACCAAGCCTGATTTGCTTTTGCTGGATTTAACGTTACCCGATATGGATGGGAAAACCCTGATTAAAACCATTCGGGAATGGTCCCAGGTCCCGATTATTGTGATTTCTGCCCAATCGGCAGATGAAACCATTGTTGAGGCCCTGAATTTGGGGGCCAATGATTACATCGTCAAACCTTTTAATATGGAAATTCTTTTGGCCCGAATTAACGTGAGTTTGCGTGTATGGGCGATGCACGAAACGGGGGAGCCTCAACTGCACAATGGACCCCTGCGCATGGATTTGGTGCGGCACGAGGTTTTTTTGAACAATACCTTAATCCCGTTTACCCCCAAAGAATATGACTTGCTCCGTTATTTCATGACGAACTGCGGCAAAATGTTGCTTCATAAAGACATTTTGAAAGATGTCTGGGGGGCTGCGCATGGCGAAGATGTGGCGTATTTACGGGTTTACATCGGACAGATTCGGGAAAAAATTGAGGAAAACCCCACATCTCCTCAATTGATCAAAACGGAACCAGGCATTGGCTATCGCATGGAAAATTTAACAATCCTTTCAAAAATTGCCCAAAAATTCCGTCTTTACGATGCTTCTGTTTAGGGCGTGTCATGCTTTAAGCGATGAAAGATCCTTACGTTTTCTTTATGCCTCGGCTCTTTTGTCATGTGGTGCCTTTGTGTGGCTTCTTTTAAAATAGTGGCATGAACCATCAACAAAAGGAGCTTTGCATGTTAAATTATATCGTCACGTTTTTTATTCTGGCCATTATTGCGGCTGTATTGGGGTTTGGAGGACTGGCGGCCAGTTTTGCTGGTGTGGCCAAAATTCTGACTTTTGTTTTTCTTGTGTTGTTTGTCGCCAGCTTGGTTTACACGCTGTTGACGGGACGCCGGTCTGAACCACCTGTTCTGTAAAGATTATCATCACCAGAAAGCCAAAAACCCCCGCCTCCTTTAGGTTGCGGGGGTTTTTTTAAAGGGGTTTTTTTAGTAGCCTTTTTTGCCTTCAGATTCGCTTTTTTCGAAGGTTGTTTCTTTGCTGGTCCAAGCTTTCAGCTCAGTCCACCATTGGCTTAGCCGTTTATCGGCGGATTGCAGCAGGGTTGGATCTTTTTTGGTAATCACCTTTTGGATATCCACGACATCTTGGCGCATCACGGCGATGTCTTTGTGACGGTCTTTATAGGCATCGTTTGATTGCATGTCATTGAGGGCCTCATCCGCATGCACAAGGGCATACCGCGCCCCATCGTAATTTTTCATGGCCAAAAAATTTCTGGCGAGTGCAATGTTATCTTGGGCTTTGTCGGCAGGCCGTTTGATTTTGCTATCCACGCTCACCACTGCGTCGGTCAATCGGGCCAGCTGTTTGTCGGCTTCTTTTAAATCCCCTGTCGTTAGGGCTTTTTCTGCGGCGGCCAAAAATACCTCGACCCGATCACCACTGAGATCCAAACTGAGATACACAATGTCAGCATCGGTAACGGCCAAAGAATTGCTGGCCCAAAGGGGGCCGTTGCTCATTTCCTTAACTTGGATCAGATCGGTTGTGATGGGGAAGTAGTGATTTTTGTATTCCGTATCATAATCATAAACCACACGCCCAGATTTCAAATCCGAAATCCGTTGTTGATCAATGGCGGTGTTTTTTATGATGGCGGCCATATTGCGGGCCTGGGTGATGTGCTGTCTGGCCAAGTCAACATTTCTCATCGCCAGGGCCACGCGGGCAAAGTTGACATGTTCCACAAAATTGGCTGCAGCAACACGGGGATCACCAATCGAGGCCGGAGTGATTGTTTCGGTTCCCGTTTGGGCCGTGCCCATTGTGATGGTATCAGCAGCGACCCCGATTGAGGCCTGTTGCAAAACCAGACACGACGTCAGGAACGTCGTAAAAAGAAGGGGATAACGTTTCATGGTAGGATTCCTTGCATAAGGGGATGAACAATAAAAAAAAAGCTGAGCTTGCGCCCAGCCTTTTTCGGCCTATCTAGTAGGGTTTTTTCGCGTCAGTAGGTCTCGCCGCTTCCCCTGTTTTGTTCGCAGGATTGGGGACTTGGGGTGTTTGCTGTGATTGCTTTCCAGGTTGTTGTATCGTTCCTGATTTCATCTCAGGTTGCGTTTTGTTCGGTGTTGTGGGTTGTTGCGTAGACATAAAAAATCTCCTTGATTTTCTGTTGACAAAAAGTGCCACTGAAACAGGGACACAAACAAGGTGTAAGGGATCCGGCGTAACGAAGCGATAGGGGGCACAGGGCAAAGGTATCTTTTTTGCGTAAAGATGGGGGGGCCTTAATACCCGCCGCTTTGTTCCGCCACAACGGCGGCGGCGGCGGCATCCAGATGATATTGGGGAACATCGCGCATCAGGGCGGTGATTTTATCGTAACCCTCCAGATCCACCAAAACCGAGGGATCCCGCCGTTTGGCTTTGTCCATAAGGATTATATAACGCTGGTGCAGAGCTTTGGTCAGGGCATTGGGTTTATCCTCCATGGCGGCATCCAGATTGCCGCTGTGCAGGGCATAGCTGTCTGGTCCTGCGGTGGGCAGACAGGTGGTGAAGGTGGCCTCGTCCAGCCCCCTCAGCCGGATACGCCAGCAGCGGGAACGCACCGTCACGGGCAAAGCCCCCAGGGCCGATGTGGTCAGAATCAAGAGCGATCCCGCGGGCGGTTCCTCCAGCCGTTTCAGCAGAGCATTGGCCGCCTGATGGTTCATGGTTTCCGCCCCCGCAAGGATCAGCGCCCGCCCCGCGCCCAAGCTGGACGTTTTGCCCAAAAAGCTGCAGGCCTCGCGGATGGCATCCACAGAAATGCCGGTTTTATCCTCGGGCTTTTTCACCATCATCACATCGGGGTGGGTGCCCTGCATCAGATGGGCCATCACAGAGGCATTTTGGTTTTTTTCCAAAAACGCCGCCACCAAATGCTGGGCCATCATCACCGCGCCGCACCCAGGGGGCCCATACAACACCCACGCATGGGCCAAACGCCCCGCCGCCAACGCATCATCAAACGGCCGCAAGGACGGCCCATGATACCGGATCAACGCCGACATAGCCTCAGGAGAAAGGGGTGGGAGCATAAGGCGGGAAACGTTTCTTTCTTTTTAACCTTCCCCACGCTATCATTTTCAGATTGACGATCCAAGTGAAACTCGCTAACTGTTTTGTCTGTGTTCCTCGGTAGCTCAGTGGTAGAGCAAGCGGCTGTTAACCGCTTGGTCGGGGGTTCGAATCCCTCCCGGGGAGCCATTTTCTTTCAGGGAAACAGATTTAACCCATAATGCAAAATAAGCTTGATGTTGATCAATTCAATCAATTTATTGATCGTCATTTAAAAGAAGAGCAATTCTTTGATTACAAAGAAGAATGGCACCCAAATAAAGCAGAATTATTGCGCGATATCTTGTGCTTATCAAATGTTTCATATCAGGGTGATCGTTATTTAATTTTTGGGGTTTCGGATAAGGGCGAAAAAATAGGGGTAAAAAATACTGATAGTAATAGATTGAAGGATCACAATCTTTATAATTGGTTGGGCGACTTACGATTGAACAAACCCTTAACTATTCAGTTATATGTTATTGAAGACAAAGAAAATAGTCGTGAATTTGATATTATTCAAATTTCTGATTCCAATCACAAGCCGTTTTTCTTATTGAAAGATGTTGAGTATCCAAAACAAAAAACAACGCAAGATTCAAAACAAGATTCAAAAACTGTAACAGTTCGATCTGGCGTCATTTACACTCGAAATGGCAATACAAATACACCTATTAACGGATCAGCCCATGAAAACGATATTGAAAAAATGTGGCGCAATCGTTTTGGTATAGATTTATCTGTTCTCGAACGATTTAAACTACTGCTGCAAGAAAAAGGGGGATGGGATATCAGCTGGGACGCATACGGATCCTATCATCACAAAGTTTTTCCAGAATTTCAAATTAGAGAAGACTTTGAAGATATTAATAATTATGTATGTCATAAAGATGAATGGGCACGGGGATGTATTGGGTATCATTATGACGAATCTTCTAATGGCACATCTGAAAAAAAACTATACTATCATCAAACAGCTATAAGCAGAGTCCTACTTTGTCATTTTGACGGAAGTAAGAAAACAATCGTTGCGCCACAATATGCACTAATGGGAAGTGGAAGATTTTATTTTTATTATGAAAATGATATTGGATATTCTTATCAAATTTTTTTAAAAACCAAATATAACACAAATGACTCTGAAGGTATTCCTAGGCCTCACACCTCTTTAAATAGAGAGTATTTCGACATACCGATTTTTAAAAATGAAAACGATCTGTTACAATTCAAGCAATATGCTGCATTAAAAAATGCCCGCTATTCATATCCCAGCACAGATCCAGAGTTTGATCCTGCGAAACAAAATATTTTATTTTGTGAATTGATGAATCTATATTTTCTCTTTAAAGAAGAAACCGTCAATTCCCTTTCCTAACGGCATGGGGCGATTGACGTTGAACATCCTGCTGTCCTTTACCCAATTTAAGCGTGAGGTTATCGGCGAGCGCGTGCGCGATAAAGTGGCGGCCAGCAAGGGGATGCGGATGCTGGACAACCTCGGCTTTGAAAAAACGACCACGTCTGGACGGGTATCTTCACCGATGGTCAGAACAGCCTGAAGGTGATGGGCTGCCTTGAAGCCAGCTAATCGCCCCGACGGGGCTGACCATCCCATCCGGTTTCTGGCACTTCACCCGTTTGATGAAACTGGCGCACCAGTTTTATGAATTGCCGAAAATCGGTGTTTTCTTCGCACAGGCGATTGGCCGTGCTCCAGTCAACCTCCGTGCGAAAGCGTGCGGGGATCAGCACTTCACTCTCGGCAATGTCCTCAACGTTCAGCTGAATCACGCCAATACCATGGAGTCCGTAGAGCATACGGAGTTCCTTGAGGGTATCTGCCCCCTCGATGCGTCCAGCGACCAGATAGCCATAATGCGCCCATGAGGAGTTGCTGACTGCCTGAAAATACGCCTCCCGAATGTTGCTGCGATTGAGGAGTTTTTTGACCTCAAACGACCACAGCCGCGCCTTGGGGGCCGTCATTTCCCCCACACAATCCCTAAGATCCCGATCCCAATCGCGGGTGAGATTTTCCAGCGACACCATATCGGGATAAAGCCAAATGTTGCCGCTGAGGCCGCGCCGATTGCTGGATCGTTTTTCGTCAATCCGCTTGGTGTAGAGATCAAATTCTGCCGCAAGATACTGGGCCAGCAATGAATACAGATCCGCTTCACTGAGGGGCATTTCCATCGTTGGCGTTGTGCCAAGGCTTGGTTGGTTATCTTTTTCAATCAAAGCCAACTCTTCTTCATCGCTGCGTTCGCTGTAATAAAACCGGAGCGGCCGCTCTTCGATGGTTTTGATGTGGGGGCATGTCTTCATACGGCTAGGAATTTCAGCGGCCAATTGCCGCCAAAAGCCTTCCTCCGTTGTCAATCGTGTGTTCCTACTGCGCTCAAATTTCTTTCGACATTCTTCGGGAAAAGCACGTGTCAACCACTGCGCTAAGGCCTTCGCCGTAAAGGCCTCCCCTGGCTTTGAGCGTAACAGCTCAGCCACCCGTTCCATAAGAGAGACTTTTTCTTCCATAGAAAGCACCCTTATCAAAAACCCTTATCCTTTACAATCCTATGCGCCGCATACAGTCAATCAAGCCTTCGATCATCACATTCGTCCAAAAGCGTTGCCAGACAACAATTAAATAATCCTTTGACCATTCAATTTTATGTTATTAAAGACAAGGAAAATAATCTTGAATTTGATAGTATTCAAATTTCTGATTTCAATCACCAACCGTTTTTCTTACTGAAAGATTATAATGACGGGCGAAACAGCTTGCCCCTTTAATGCTCTTTATTGGGATTTTCTGGTGCGGCACGAAGAAAAATTTCGCCGCAATCAGCGTATGCCCTATGTGTTTTCGACTTGGGATACGTTTACGCCGGAAAAACAACAAGGGATTCGGGCGCAAGCTGCATTAAGTTTACAAAAAATGGCGCAAGGGATTTTATGACAAGGGATTTTATGATAAGCGTCTTTTACGACGGCAAATGTGGCCTGTGTCGCCGCGAGATTGAGCACTATAAACGCATCGCGCCTGAGGGCGTGTTTGATTGGGTCGATATTACCGTTGATGCATCATCGCTTGAGAGGCTCGGCGTTGCCTACGCTGATGGATTAAAGCTGCTGCATGCGCAGGATGTGCAAGGAAAACTGCATGTGGGTGTGGATGCATTTATCCTGATATGGCAACAGATACCGCGATGGCGAGTCTTGGCATCCCTAGTGGGTGCTGGTTTTATTCGCCCTGTTGCGGGCATGGCTTACCGAGCGTTTGCCACGTGGCGTTTCAATCGGCTTTCCCATTGCCAAATAGCCATAAAAGCGGATGATGTGACAAAACAATAAAAGGAATTTCCATGACAAAACCACGCGATCATATTCACCATATTGCCATACAGGTTCAGGATGTAGAGAAATCCGAGAAAAATGTACTGGGTGAAGAATTGGCGCTGCACTGCCATGCACCGCAAACAGGTTTTTACCGCGATGGCTATTGCCGCACCGGTGAGGCGGATACGGGTAGCCACGTGATCGCGGCTATCGTTACCGATGAATTTCTGGAATTCACCAAATCACGTGGTAATGATCTTCAAACAGCCCGCCCGATGTATGATTTTCCAGGATTAAAAGCGGGTGACCGCTGGTGTCTGTGCGCTTTGCGCTGGAGGGAGGCGCATGAAGCTGGGTTTGCCCCGCCAGTGGTGCTTGAGGCCACGCATGAAAAAGCCCTGAAATATATCCCTCTCGAAATACTAAAAAAATATCAGAAGCCATAAATGCAAGCGTTGGAAATCAGTTATTCTAAGCTACCAGAGGCGTTTTACACGCCTATTGCGCCCACGCCGGTGAAAGCACCACGGTTGGTGATTTTCAACCACGCGCTGGCAACATCACTGGGGTTATCGCTCCCTGAAACCAACCTCGATGATCTGGCGCAATTCTTTTCCGGTAACGCGTTGCCGGAAGGATCAACGCCCATCGCACAGGCTTATGCTGGCCATCAGTTTGGCCACTTCACCATGCTCGGTGATGGTCGGGCGCATCTACTGGGTGAAAAGGTCACGCCGGATGGCCAACGGTATGATATCCAGCTCAAAGGCTCTGGCCCAACGCCATACTCCCGCCGTGGCGATGGCCGTGCGGCACTTGCCCCCATGCTGCGCGAATATCTGATCAGCGAAGCGATGCATGCCCTTGGAATCCCCACCACACGCAGCCTTGCGGTAGTAACGACGGGCGAAACCGTGATCCGCGACACTGTGCGACACGGCGCAATCCTCACCCGCGTGGCGGCGAGCCATATCCGCGTTGGCACGTTTGAATATGCCGCTGCGCGTGAGGACACAGAGGGTTTGAAGGCGCTCGCGGATTATGGGATTACAAGGCATTATCCTGAACTCAGCACGCAGGATGCGCCTTATCTTGCCTTTCTCAACGCGGTGATAGAGCGTCAGGCCAAGCTGGTGGCAAGCTGGATGCATGTGGGCTTCATCCACGGCGTGATGAATACCGACAACATGACCATCAGCGGCGAGACGATTGATTACGGTCCCTGCGCCTTCATGGATCGCTTTGCGATGGATACAGTGTTTAGCTCAATCGACCGCAATGGCCGGTATGCGTTTGGCAATCAGGCGAGCATCGCACAGTGGAATCTGGCATGCTTTGCCAAAACCTTGCTGCCGCTGTTGGATGAGGACATTAGCCGAGCCACCGACTTGGCGGACGTCGCGATTGAGGGATATAGCACTGTTTTCAACGATGCATGGATCTCTGGTATGCGCCGTAAGCTAGGACTGTTTGGCGAAGAAGCGGACGATCTGCCGCTCATGCAATCACTGCTCGAATGGATGCAGAAAACAGACGCAGATTACACCATCACCTTCCGGGATCTGATAACAAAAACCCTCCCCATCGGTGAGACATATCAATCACAAACCTTTCGGGATTGGCACACACGCTGGCAGGCCCGTCTTGGCCGCAACGCGAAACCCCTTAAATCTTCTTTCTGCCTGATGCGGGCGAATAATCCCGTCATCATCCCACGCAACCAGTATGTTGAAGATGCGCTCACCGCTGCGGAACAAGGCAACCTAACACTGTTTCATGCACTCCTTAAAGCTGTGCAACACCCGTTTGATGAAACCGAAACCAACACGGGTTTCCGAAAAGCACCGCCCCATAGCAATCCGAATTTTCAAACATTTTGTGGGACATAAATGCCTAAAGGAATCAAGAAATCAAACCTGCCTACCAAAATATGTGCGCGCTGCGGCAGGCCGTTTCGCTGGCGAAAAAAATGGGAAAAAGTGTGGAATGAGGTTAAATATTGCTCAGATAAATGCAAAAATGGCGGAGAGAAATAATTCTCCCCGCCATTGAACATAGGGCTGTCAACGAGATACTATAAATGATCAACAATACCAATCGCTTGCTTGCAAATAGTCTTACCTATAGCGGTACGCTGCCACTCATCGCTTCCGCAGCATGTGTCTATTTTTCTGTGCGTTATTTTGATAGTGCCCTTATCGCGATAACCTACAGCGCAATGATCATCTCATTTTTGTGCGGTATTCACTGGGCGGTCTATCTGTTCTTTGCAGAGAAATGTCCGCGCAATTTGCTGATGACCAGCAATGGGGTTGCGTTGGTTGCGTGGTCGTCATTGCTGATAACGCATCAGTCCATAGCAATCGCATTACAGGCTGTATGTTTTCTGTATTTGCTCACGCTGGATTTAAAGTTACGTGATGTGGGGATACTGCCGCAGTGGTTCTATGGTCTGCGCCGAAATGCCACGATGATTGTTGTATTATGCCTTGCTGTCATTGCGGGGCTTTCATGAAAAAAAGAATCGCGATTATTGGCGCAGGCATCTCTGGGCTTACGCTGGCGCAAAACCTTAAACACCATGCCGATGTCGTCGTGTATGAAAAAGCACGCGGCGTAGGTGGGCGTATGAGCACACGCCATGTTGATCCGTTTTATTTTGACCATGGTACACACACATTCACCGCACGCACCAAAGCA
>CANGYM010000024.1 GCA_947458145.1 Alphaproteobacteria bacterium
ATTTGTCAAACAAAGGTACTATGCCGCCCGCGTCATCGCAAGAAACTTTTCTTGGCGCTGCACGCGACGTTTGGCCGGGGATACTTTCATGACATGCGCCAATTCATGACGCAGGACATGACGGGCGGCGGCAAAGGCCTGCTCTGGGTGGCGATGGGCCCCGCCTAGGGGCTCAGGAACAATGGTATCAATGAACCCAAAATCTTTCAGGTGTTTGGCGGTGATTTTCAACGCTTCTGCAGCAACGGGGGCTTGCTCTGCGGTGCGCCATAAAATCGAGGCGCAGCCCTCAGGCGAAATCACCGAATACACCGCGTGTTGCATCATCACAATACGATCGGCGCACGCCAGCGCGATGGCCCCGCCCGATCCCCCTTCCCCCGTGATCAGGGCAATCACAGGCACCGACAGGCTCAGGGAAACCTCAATACAGCGGGCGATGGCCTCGGCCTGACCCCGCTCTTCCGCCCCAATGCCTGGATAGGCCCCGGGGGTGTCAATCAACGTTAAAACAGGAATACCAAAATGTTCCGCCATGCCCATCAGGCGGCAGGCCTTCCGGTATCCCTCAGGATGGGCCATACCAAAATTATGGGTGATGCGTTCATCCAGATTGCGGCCCCTTTCCTGACCGATGACCATCACACTGTGACCATCAAAACGGCCAAGGCCCCCAATAATCGCTTTGTCTTCCCCAAAACAGCGATCCCCAGCCAAGGGGGTGAACTGTTCAATCAGGGCGCTAATATAATCCGAACACTTGGGCCTTTGGTGATGTCTGGCAACCTGAACGGTTTGCCACGGTGTCAAATGACCATAAATGGTTTGCAAATGACGCTCGAGCTTGGTTTTTAAACGGGCAATCTCGTCTTGCAGGTCTAGACTTTCGGCCTCAATACGCTCCAGCTCTTCGATTTTATTTTCCAGATCCACAATGGGCTGTTCAAAATCCAGATACATATTCTAAAGACCCTTAATCCCTAACATGCCTCATGTTCGCCCTTCTTATAAAAGAGATCACGCCCTTTGGCAAGATCAAGATCAGGCGCAAAGCCGCCCGACCCTTTATCCCTATTCCATCGCCGCCAGTTTTTCTGTCTGATCGGCGGTGGTGAGGGCCTCAATCAACTCTGACAAATCCCCGTCCATAATTTCCGGCAGTTTATACAGCGTCAGCTGAATGCGGTGGTCTGTCACGCGGCCTTGGGGGAAATTATAGGTTCGGATTCTTTCTGAGCGGTCTCCGCTGCCCACCTGAGATTTTCGGGCACCGGCGCGGGCTTCCATGGCTTTGCGGCGCTCTTCCTCATACAGGCGGGCCCGCAAGATTTTCAGGGCTTTGGCTTTGTTTTTGTGCTGGGATTTTTCATCCTGCTGTTGCACCACCACCCCCGTGGGAATGTGGGTGATGCGCACGGCACTGTCGGTGGTATTCACCGATTGCCCCCCAGGCCCGCTGGAGCGGAACACATCAATGCGCAGGTCTTTTTCGTGAATCACCAAATCCACTTCCTCAACCTCTGGCAACACGGCAACGGTGGCGGCGGATGTATGAATACGCCCGCTGGATTCCGTATCTGGCACCCGCTGCACCCGATGCACGCCGGATTCAAATTTTAATTGGGCGTAGGCCCCCCGTCCCTCCAGCGTCATCACAACCTCTTTGACGCCGCCCATGCCTGTTTCCGAAAGCTGGTCAATGTCCACCCGCCAGTGATGCCGCTCGGCATAACGGGTGTACATGCGAAACAAATCACCGGCAAACAGGGCGGCCTCGTCCCCCCCTGTGCCGGCGCGGATTTCCACAATAACGTTACGATCATCATCGGCGTCTTTGGGAATCAAGGCCAGCGCGATCTCATGTTCCAAACGGGTCAGGGTGTCTTTGCAACTGTGGCGGTCCTGTTCGGCCAAATCTTTGAATTCTGAGTCTGTGTCGGGATCAGACAAAATCTCTTCGGCTTCTTTCAGGCCCCTTTGGGCCGCGTGATAGGCCTCGATCATATCAATCAACGGCTCCAGCTCAGAAAACTCGCGGGAATATTTGATAAAGGTTTCCTGATCCAAACGCTCTGTCTGGGACAGGGCATCACGCACCACGGCGTATCGCTGGGCCACGGCCTGCAGGGCTTCGGAAAATCCTTTAAACATACACAATCCTTTTGGGTTTTATGCCTTTTGTGCCCATGGCATCGGAAACATAGCGCTGGCTGTGGGTATAGTCGGAATTGAAAAAAAAGCAAGCCTAGGCATGGCCAGATTCACACGCATCCCCATTTTTCCTTCCGTTTCCTTAGACAACCCATGAAAAACCGGCTATCCTTTTGTCATGCTATGTGTTGTCGTTCATCCCGTTGTGAAAAGGGCCCGTTCTGCGGATGCCCGCCCCCCAGAGGTCAAGCTGGCCGAATGTGTCCGCTTGGCGCAGGCCATTGATTTGACGGTGACTGAGGCGTTTTTGGTTGGGGTGTCGGCCCTGCGGCCATCCCATTATATCGGGGGCGGGGCGCTGGAGACCATCCGCGAGCGCATGGAAGCCGAAGAGGCTGGGCTTTTGATCATGGATTGCGCCCTGTCCCCCCTGCAGCAACGGAATCTAGAGCGGGATTTAAAGGTCAAGGTTCTGGACCGCACGGGCTTAATTTTGGATATTTTCGGAGCCCGCGCCCACACGCACGAGGGGAAATTGCAGGTGGAAATGGCCGCGCTGACGTTTCAACGCAGCCGTCTGGTGCGATCATGGACCCACCTAGAGCGGCAGCGGGGGGGCTTTGGGTTTTTGGGCGGCCCAGGGGAAAGCCAGCTGGAAATCGACCGCCGCCTGATTGAAACACGCCTGCGCCGATTGAAAAAAGATCTGGAGAAAGTCAAACAAAACCGCAGCCTGCAACGGTCCAACCGCCCCTATCCTCTGGTGGCCCTGATGGGATACACCAATGTGGGGAAATCCACGCTGTTTAACCGTCTGGTGGGGGGGGATGTCTTGGTTAAGGATATGCCTTTTGCCACGCTGGATCCCACGCTGCGCCTGTTTGCCTTACCATCGGGGCTAAAGGTCATTGTATCGGACACCGTGGGATTTATTTCTGATCTGCCCACATCGTTGATTGCGGCCTTTCGGGCCACTCTGGATGATGTCAAAAGCGCGGATATTATTGTGCATGTCCACGATGCCAGCAGCCCATGGCACGCCGACGAAACCCGCGATGTCAACGGCGTTCTGAACGATCTGGGGATTCAGGGCATACCCATTGTGGATGTCTGGAACAAAGCCGATGCCTTAAACGAGGAAGACAAACAGCTTTTTTCTTTGGAATCCTCCCCCGTTCTTCTTTCGGCGCAAACGGGGGATGGGGTACCTATGCTTCTAAAAATGCTGGATAAACTGTTGCTGGAAAAGCGGAAAAAGGTCGATATCTTCTGTCCCCTGGAAAACGCCGCCCACCGCGCATGGTTGCATGAACACGGGGCCCAAACCACTGAGATCGCCACAGAAACGGGCTGGCACATCAAAACTTTCGTTACGCCAGAAAACCTCACACAGGCTTATGGGACAGGCAAACCCTTCCCATAACACCCATTGCGCTTTAAGGTAGCCGGATGATGTTTGCCTATCCCTTTTTGTTGGCGGGTCTGCTGGTATTGCCCTTGGCCTATCGCTGGATGCGGGCTTTGCCTGGGGGGGAGACCCTTGTGCCCTTCGCCGCCATGATGTTTTTGGGGCCCTCTCGCGGGCCTGTGAAAACCGTTCAAAAAACGCCTTTGTGGTTGATTCTTCTGCGTTTGGCCTTGCTGGCGCTGCTGATTCTGTGGGCGGCGGGACCCCAAAGGGTTCCAGAGGGGCAGGGGGCCCCATCCCCAACCCTGATTGTTGTGGATACCTCTTGGAGTGCGGATTTGTCCGGCACGCTTTCCGACATCACCGCGTTTTTTGATCGTTATCCGGCGGCGGATGTTCACATCATGACCACCGATCAAACCACATCCCGCCCCATGACGGCAGAGGGCTGGATACCCTATCAACGCACCCTTGCCGTCTCCCCCTATCAAACCACAGACACAGCGAAAATTTTAAGCGAACGAACAGAGCAACGCGCCGTCCTCTATTACGCCCCCATGCGCTACGGTCCCCAGCAACAGGGGATTGTGGATGTGTTGCGTCAATCCCAAAACGCCACCCTTGTCCTGCCCAGCCGGACTTCGTGCGCGGCGCTGGCGGATGTTCAGCACACGGCCTCGGGGATTCAGGCCGCGCTCAACAACCGGTGCCCTATGCCGGTGCAGGCGGATCTTTATGATGTTGAAACGGGGCAAAGACTGGCGGAAACCAAGGGCACGGGGGACACCCTGACCTTTCCCCCTGCGTCGGGGAATGGGGGGGCGCGGGTTGTGACCATCAGGGGGGAAGATCACTTTGCGGGGCGATGGCTGCTGCCCGCGTCTCTGTCTGGTAAAGTGGCGGTTGTTCATGCCGCTGGCCGACCTCAGGGCCTGCTTCAGGAAGCCACCTACATCACCAAAGCCCTAGAGACCGCTGGTCATACCGTTGTGGTGGGGGCCATCTCTGCCCTGCGGGAGGATGACATTGCCACGTGGATTCTGCCGGATGCGGTTGTTTTGGATCAGGAAACACAGGGATTTTTAACCACAAAGGTGGAATCCGGCGCCAAACTGATCCGGTTTTGGGGGCCCCGTTTGGATGCGCTGCCCCCCCAACAGCGGGATGGATTGTTTCCGGATACCCCGCGTTTTCAGGCGCGGCAATTGGGCACGGTTCTGGCGTGGCAACAGGCCCTGAAAAGTCAGCCGTTTCTGCCCCCCCTGCGCGGCGGGGGTCAGGATGTGACGCTGCTGCGTCAAATCCTGCCGGAATCCGAAACGGCGGTGACGCTGGCGCGTCTTTCCGATGAAACCCCGTGGATCACGGCGCGGACACTGGGCAAGGGGCAAATTGTTTTGATTCACACGGGGCTGTTGCCAGAATGGGGCAATCTGGCAACATCGGGCAGTTTTGTGCCTTTGTTAACCTCGCTGGCCAGCTTTTCAGGGGCGGCGGAATCTGCCGCTGCGGCGGCAGAATTGCCGTTGCAACAGCGTCTGATGCCCGATGGCAGTTTGCAAAAAGACACCGGTTTCATGCTGCGCCCCCATGACGAAGGCACCCGTCCCACAAATGATCATCCCGCCGGCCTTTATGGCAACGGGGCATCCTTGATCCCCCATAACATTGCCCCTTTTCTGGCCAACGAGCCCCCCATGGAAACGGTGCTGCGCCCGCAAGATACCCTGCCGTTTACCGTGCGAAAGGTTCAGGAAACAACCCTCTCCCGCGACCTCAGGCCTTTGATTTTACAGGGGATTGTAGCGTTGTTTGTTTTGGAATTGCTGGCGGTTTTGGCCCTGCATTTTCGGCGGGCAAGGGTGACGGCGGCGGCCATGATGATGTGGTTTTTGGTCGCGGCCGCACCCGCGGGGGCCAGAGAGGCCCAAATCGGGTATCTGCAAACCGGTCAAACCGCCGTGGATCAGACCACGGCCCGCGCTTTGGAGGTTTTGATTCAGGAAACCCTCACCCGCACCAACATGCCCGTTGCCCCCAAGCCCGTTGCCGTATCGTTTCAAACGCCGCTTTCGGATTGGCTGCCCCTGATGATGGTGTATGGATCACCGGAAAGCCTATCCCTTGCCCCAGAGGGTTTTTCCGAAACCCTGCGGCAATACACCGCCGGCGATGGCCTGATTGTTCTGGACACACGGGGCGGGGCCCAACCCCTGCGGCATCAAAGTCAGGTGGCGTCGCTGCAGCCCTTGGCAGGAGCTTTGGGTCTGGTGCCCCTGCAGCCCATTGCCAGCCGGCACGTTTTGCACCACAGTTATTATCTGTTGCCCAAATTGGGGGGACTGTGGCCCGGCCTCAGCGCCATGGGGGCCGCCCCTCAGGGTTCGCAAGAGGGGGTTTTCAGCATGATTGTCCTTGGCAGTGATCTGGCGGGGGGATTGCTATCGTCTGATCCCGACGTGCGGGAAACCAGCGTTCGCACCGGCATCAACCTGATGATGTACGCCGCCACCACAACCTATAAGGACGATCAAATCCATATTGATGCGGTGATGAAGCGATTAAAGCCCTAAGATGCCCCCTAAACCCCCACCACCCGCGTTTCCACGGTATGATGGGGGTACAGGGCGCAAAGGGCGTCTTTGTAAAGGTCCATTTGGGCCTGAGCGCGGGTGACATCGCCGCTTTTGAAATCCACAATCACAACATGGGCATCACACACCATCAGGGCATCCAGCCGCAGGATTTTTCCCTGATAGCGCAGGGTTACTTCGGTTTCGATGCGCTGGGCCTGTGCGCACAGGCTAGAAAGCTCTGGCCCCTGATACGCCGCCCAGGCCCGCTGGGCCGCCGTTTCCGACACATCGGGGGGGTAAAAACCGCACAGAACATCCCGCAGGGCGTTTTGTGTCATAATCCTGCCCATCAGGCAGTGCTGCATGGCCATATGAATGGCCAAACCCAGCGTGATGGCGTCTGTATCGGGGCTTGGGGCCTTACTGGCGGCGGCCTTTACAGGGGGAGGGGGCGCCGTCAACCATGCCGGCAAAGAGGACACAACCGGCGTTTTTTCAGCACCAAGCCCCTGCGCCGGCGGCAAAGATCCCCAACGATACGCCGGATTCAGGGCATCACCAAAAGGGGCAGCCTGTTCTTTCAAAACTGTGGCCAAGGCGTGATACCAAGGGGAGGGAGTGTCGCTGGAATCAGCATCATCATCACGCTCTTTCTGGTTTTTTTTCTGACGTTCGGCCCCAAAAATATGCAGCGCATCCTCAGCGCGGGTCATGGCTACGTACAGCAGACGGTGATATTCTTCATCATCCTGTTTTTTCATGGCCTCCTTAAACGGGGTCAGGGCATGCAGCACCCGTTTGGGCAAAATCCATAAAAACCCCTGCGGCAACCACACAATGGGACCAAACTGACCCTTGGGGCGATGGGCGGCATCGGCCAGAAGAATCACGGGGGCCTCCAGTCCCTTGGCGCTGTGGATGCTTTGAATGCGCACCCCGTGACCCAAGGTTTCCCGTTTGATATCCACCGCATGACGATCAAACCACGGCAAAAATCCCGCCAGCGTGGGGGTTTCTTCGGTTTCAAAGCGCAGGGCGTAGGATAAGAACAGATGCAAAACCTCATCCACCTCCCCCCCAAAGGCCGCGCGAAATTCCCCGTAACCGCCCTGCACGCACAAATACTGCACCACCGTCTGATGGGGGGTCCAAATGTCCGCATGATTCAAAAAATGCTGCAGCCGTGTATAGGTTTGCTTTAGGTTTTGAGGGGCATTGTCTGGCTGGGCGTGATGATACAATGACGACCAAAGGCTGCCCGCCCGTCCATGGCACAGGGTAAACAGATCATCCTCACCCAGCCCCCCCACGGGACTTTTTAAAAGACACGCCAGCGTAAAATCATCATCGGGCTCCACCATAAACAGCAGCAGGGCCAAAAGGTCCTTCACCGCCAAGGTTTCTTTCAGGAAAATCCGATCCCCCCCCGCAACGGGGATGCCGCGGGCCCCCAAAGCCGACAACAATGCCGATTGCAACGTGCCCCGCCGCTGCAGCAAAATCCAAATATCCGATGGGGTGATGGGCCGATTCTGACGGGACGGCAGGCCTTTTCCACTAGACAACAGATCCGCGGCGGCGCTGGCGATGGTTTCCGCGACGATGGATGCGTGGGTTTGTCCGTGATGCTGGTGTGTGGGCAGCAGAAAGGTAACATCGGTGTTTTTGGTGGGCAGGGGGATGATGGGATGCAAAACAACCTCTCCGGCGGCCTCAGCACGGGCGGGATGGTGGGTTAAGGATCCCTCTTTGGGGGTTAAAACCCCCTGACCCATGGATGTTTTTTGAAAGACCTCATCGACAAACCCCAAAACCTGGGGGGTTGTGCGAAACGATGTTTCCAGTTTCAGGGGGATCAGAGGGCGGTTAGCCTCGGCATACCGTTCCTGCAAAACGTCATATTCAGCGCGGTACCCTTCAGGGTCCGCATCCTGAAACCGGTAAATGGACTGTTTGTAATCCCCCACCACCAGCAGGGTTTTGGCCGTTTCTGTATCGCCGGAGAGCGTTTCCTCCAGCAAATGCTTCATCAGGGTCCATTGATGGGGGTTGGTGTCTTGGGCCTCGTCCAGCAGAATGTGTTTAAGGGCATGTTCCAGTTTATACACAATCCAGGCATTATGATGCTGCAACAGGCGCAGGGTCCCCTCCAGCAAATCATCAAAATCCAGCGCACCGTTGGCCTCTTTCGCTGTGATGTACGACCCCCAAACCGCCGTGGCCACGGACCGCAGGGCCACCGTGGCCTGAAGACATTCCGCCCCATACAAACGCTGGCGCAGGGTATACAGCCGCAGGGCTTCGCTGGATAACAACGCCAGATCCTCTGGCGACAGGGGGGATTGCTTGGTCACAAATTTTGCGCGTACAGTGTATTCATTGGTTAAAAAAATGTTAATATAGCCTTGATAATCCTTGTGATCTTGTGATTGTGTTAAGAAATCACTTAAAAAAACTCCCTTATCCTTATCCGTCTTGCTGGGGCTGAGGGTCAGGGCCTCTGCGATACGCTGCAAAACCGTATCAGGCAGAGCGGTGTTGCATTGATCCCGCAGGGTATCCACATCACTGTCATCGTGGGGCAAGCCCAACTGCTGCTTTAAAGTGTCGCAAAACAGATCCAGCGGCATGGCAATGGCCTGATACAGCAAATAGGGCTTTCGGATCAAGGGCTTGAGCGCATCCAGATATTGCCCCTCGTTCAAATAAAGCGCCAGCAGCTTTGCGGTGGCATCATCCCCCTGAATGCGGTCCAAATCATAAAATGCCTCTGCCGCCTGCGTTAACAACGTTTGGGCTTCCGATTCTTCTAACACTTTAAAATCGGGGCTAACGTTGCCTTCCAGAGGGAACCTTCGCAGCAAACGTTCACAAAATGCATGAATGGTCTGAAACGACAAACGATGTTGATTGTCCATCAGGGACAGGGAAAACCGCACCGGATCCACCCCCCTTTGGCATAAAAGGTCATAAAAATCGGCATAGGCCGGATCCCCATGGGCGATTTTCTGCAAAATGGACAGCACCCGCTGCTTCATTTCCGATGCGGCGGCGCGGGTATAGGTCAGACACAGGATGCTTTGGGGATCCGCCCCGTGGCACAACAGGGACACCACGCGATCACATAATAATTTGGTTTTGCCACTGCCGGCGGACGCCGTAACCCAAAAAGACCCCTCAGGATCGCGGGCACGCCGCTGGGTCAAATCGGCCAACGCTATGGGGGATTTAGGGGAAAGTGAGGCGGGGCTGGCCTGAGATAACATGCCAACACCCCCCTATGGAAAGGTCTAATACCCTTCTTTTTCCAAACGCTTGCGCAATTGTTTGCGATAGCGGCGACCGGCCTCAGAGGCCTCGCGCACGCGCTTTTCCGAGGGCTTTTCATAAAAGCGCTTGGCTTTCATGATCCGAAAGATCCCTTCGCGCTGCATCTTTTTTTTCAGGGCACGCAGGGCCTGATCAACATTGTTATCTTTGACATGAATCAGCAAAGGAAAACTCCCATCATTACGGATAATCATTTTACGCAGGGACACTTTCTTATCACAACCCCCATGGGGTTGCCAAGGGGAATTTTTCAGGGCCACCCTAATTTGCTTTGACATAAAAAACCCAAAGCCGTTATAATGCGGGGGAAAGAGGGGGCCTTTGGGGTTCCCTCTGGTTTTTTTAGGCAGGGAAAGTGACCGACAATTTATGCCCCTAGTGATCCCCACCCTATCGCAAACCATAAACCAAAGCATCCCCTTGGGACTCACCTTTGATGATGTTTTGCTGGTGCCCGCGCATTCGGATGTTTTGCCCAGCGATGTGGATTTGAAAACGCGGTTGACGCGGCGTTTGACGTTAAACATTCCCTTTTTATCGGCGGCCATGGATACCGTGACCGAGGCCCCCATGGCCATCGCCATGGCCCAAGCGGGCGGCATTGGCGTCATTCATCGCAACATGACCGTCCAGGAGCAGGTCCAAACCGTCAAAACCGTTAAAAAATTCGAAGCCGGCATGGTCCAAGACCCCGTCACCATCACCCCACAGGCCACAGTGGCGGAGGCCCTTTCCCTGATGCAAACCCACCATATTTCGGGCATTCCGGTGGTTGAATCCCCCACGCAAAAACTGGTGGGGATTATCACCCATCGGGACGTTCGTTTCGTTTCCGATACAAGTGTGTCGGTGTCTTCGGTCATGACCAAAGATAACCTAGTCACCGTCATGGACGGGGCGCCCCTGTCGCAGGCGCAGGCCCTGTTGCACCAACACCGCATTGAAAAGGTTCTGGTGGTGGATGCCGCCTATCGCTGTGTGGGGTTAATTACGGTGAAGGATTTGGAAAAGGCCAAAACCCACCCCCACGCCTGCAAAGACGACAAAGGCCGCCTGCGCGTGGCCGCGGCCACAGGCACAGGGGATTTGGGGATCGAGCGTGGCCTCGCCCTGATTGCGGCGGGCGTGGATGCTTTGGTGGTGGATACGGCCCATGGGCATTCGCAAAAGGTTCTGGACACCCTGAAAATCCTCGTCCCCCAAAAGGGAAACACGGACATCATCGCCGGCAATGTGGCCACGGGGGCGGCGACGCGGGCCCTAATCGATACGGGGGTGGATGCCGTCAAAGTCGGAATTGGCCCTGGGTCCATCTGCACAACGCGGATTGTGGCCGGTGTGGGTGTGCCCCAATTGACGGCCATTATGGATTGTCGGGCCGTTGCCCAAGCCGAGGGCGTTCCCATTATTGCCGATGGGGGCATGCGGTATTCTGGTGATGTGGCCAAGGCGCTGGCCGCTGGCGCCGATGCCGTGATGCTGGGGTCTGTGTTTGCGGGTACCGAAGAAAGCCCAGGCGAGGTGTTTTTGTATCAAGGCCGAACATACAAATCCTATCGCGGCATGGGGTCCGATGGGGCCATGGCCAAGGGATCCGCAGATCGTTATTTCCAAACCCAAAAAAACAAATTTGTGCCCGAAGGCATCGAAGGCCAAGTGCCCTACAAAGGCTCCCTGCACAATGTTCTTTACCAGATGACAGGGGGTCTGCGGGCCTCCATGGGCTATACGGGCTGCGCCACTGTTGGGGACCTGCAAACCAAAGCCACCTTTGTGCAAATTACCGCCGCCGGATACCGCGAATCCCACGTCCACGACGTGACCATTACCAAGGAATCGCCGAATTATAGTTAGGGGGAGAAGGCTGAAAAACCCTCAGCCTAATCCTCATCCCCCGACGCATTCAAAAACGCTTGCTCTTCCGCGCGGCGCATGTCGTCTTCGTACTCGGCTTTGCGGATCTCGATCATAAAGGGCGGCATGGACGGGGCAGGGGGGTAGTTCAGTCCCATACCGTGCTCTGGGTTATACACCAGATGTTTCAATTCAGGATGTTTGAAATAGGCGGGGGTGTTCGCCATAATCGGGCGGTTCATGTTGGCCTGCATCAGAATAATATGCTGCTTTAGGTTCGGCAGGGACATAAAATCCTCTGGCCGGATCAGGGGTTGCCCCTGAAGAGATTTCTGCATATTGCTGGCAAAGGGGTTGGTTTGACGGGATAATCCCACGGTGCGGCTTTTGGATTTGGATTCCATGGTGCGCTGTCCCACCATTTCCGAAAACCGTTTGGCGGTGGTTTCGTTGTTCAGGGGCAAAATCACCTTGGCGGCGGTGGTGGAAATCACGGTTTCCATTTCATTTTCCCCGTATTTGGCCTTGATCTGGCCCAAATCCTGACCGATCATCAGAAAACTGACCTTTTGTCCCCGACCCACGGCGGGACCATCAATCAGGGCCTGCAGCTTGGGCATCTGCGGGAACTCATCCAACACAAACAAAACAGGAAAGGGCCCTACGTCCCTGCCGTCACGGGTTTTGCCCTTGGGTTTATGGGCCACCAACCACGCGGACATTGCCTCAATCAACACGCCCGTAATCACCCCTAGGGCGCGGGCATCTTCCTGATTCACACAAATATAAATGGTCACGGGCTTCATTTCCCCTGTCACAGGGTCACGCATGCCGCGCACATCCATAAAGGAAAAATCACTTCTGGATGTTCTGGCCCGCACAGCACTGTTTTTAAACACAATCAATCCCCCATCCATGGTGGACATGATGGACCCGCGCTCTTTATCCGGTGTGGCGGCTAGGCTGGTTAATTCCATCACCGCGCGGGGGGCGAAACCTCCGGCGTGGGCCTCGTTGGCGGCATCTTTTAAAAACTCCGTCACAGGATCATACTGCATGGCCTGCATGGGGTTTTTTTTCATCAGCTCTTCTTTTTTCTTTTGGGCCCCCATGATGGCCTCTGTCATCCAATCAATGATCAGGGGAATGCTGGCTTCCTGCCCATGCCATTGCTTGGGGATGCCCTGATAATTGCCGGTTTCGCATTTTTGAACAATATAATGAACAAACCCGGCCAAGGCGGCGCGGGCCTTGGTGGACCAGTGGGGTTCTTTTTCGTTTTCCACAATCAAAATGTTGACGATACGATCCACATACAAATCGCGGTTGGGGCCAAATTCGGGAATACACATGGGGGAAAGGGGATTCCAGCGGGGAAAAAACAACCCCTTCTCCGGCTTGTCCTGCGCCGCCCATTCCAAACGAAAGCAAAGACTATGTTTGGATCGATAACCGGATGTCAAATCGAACAATTCTGGCTTTACGTCATTCACAATCATGGACACGTTGTCACAGGTCAAAATGGTGGGCACAACAACACTCACCGTCTTACCGGTTCCCGGGGGGGCCACACACAGAACTGAGAGGGTTTCCGGCAATTTCAAAAGCCGACCCTTCCATTCTCCGATCACGATGATCCAGCCTTTGTCCAGCAAGCCCATCTCTTTAATATCATCATCACGGGCATAACGGGACGATCCAAAGGTATCGTCAATAAAGCTATAGGGATTCCGCACCAGCATATAAAACATCAACAAACTGGCAGGCACAAACGTTATCAACATTTCAACAGGCAAACCAAACATTCGCCAGTCGTTGGGCACGGCACCAACGTTGCTGATCCAGCGCAGGTGAAATTCATAAAACACCATGGGGGAAAGCAAGGTTTCCCAGTACGATCCCAAACCTATTAAATTTGGCTTGCTGACCCCGTTTTTCACCAAATAAAAAAAACTGGCGGAAACGGCGGTTCCCACATACACAATAGAAACAAACCATAAAAAAGACCGAAAGATCCACCCTCTGGCCCTTTGGGTTTCACCGGCATCTTTTTTACGTTGATAGGACAGGGACATGGCGGATAACTCCGACGACAGACTAAAAACCATATCGAATTGTATGGAAAAAGTCAAGGAAAATCCTGACATCATCGTCGCCCCCGGGTATGGGTTTTCCCGTATCTTTGATGATGTGTATTTCCAGCCCCACGATCCAGTGGCCGAATCAAGCTTTGTGTTTCTGCGGCATAACTTTCTGCCCCAGCGCATGGCCATCTGTCCCCATTTTGTTGTGGGGGAATTGGGGTTTGGCAGCGGCCTGAATGCCCTGATCACTGTGGATTTATGGCTGCGCGTGGCACCGGCGGGCAGCACGTTGATGTACTTCGCTGTTGAAAAATACCCCCTAACGCTGTCCCAGCTGATCGTGATGGGGCAACCTTGGAAAGCTCTGTTTCCCGAGGCCTATAACATGCTTATCTCCCCCCATTACGAAAACGCCTGCAGCAGAGCGGCCAAAGTCCCCTTGCGGGACAACAAAACATTGATTTTTCAAATTTTTACTGAGGATGCCGCCCAGGCTCTGACCCATTGGCCCGCCAAGGCGGATGCGTGGTTTTTGGATGGCTTTGCCCCCGCCAAAAATCCAGAGATGTGGCATCCTTCGGTTTTATCAAGGATTGGGGACAACACCCTTTTGGGGGGAACCTTTGCCACCTTTACCGCGGCATCGGGTGTCCGGCAGGGGCTGCGGGATGCTGGGTTTCATGTCTTCAGAACCAAAGGCTATGGCCCAAAAAAACATATGTCTTGGGGTTATCGCTTTTCAAATCCTGGAAAATTCTGACGCAGTTTAAACAAATCCGGATCCAGAGAGGCTGGTTGCTGCAACGACGTTAACTGCGTTCGGATGGGGCTACCCACGGGATCCACATAGGCCCATCCCATCAGCTGCAAAGTTTTTTTATCAAACAGAAAATACAGGGGCGGCTGGTCAGGGGATTGGGGCAAAACCCGCAAAAACGTTCGCGTGTCATCATGGGCCACTTGAAAGGTATAATCCGTGCGATCACTCAGCACCACAGGATCCTGCAGCAAAAAAGCCAACGGCAGATCATCAATGGAAATATAGGTCCGCTGACCCAAATTCAAATCGTAAAAAACCGCGGTCCCCGCTTTGACAATCAGGTATTGCCGCGTTGACATTTTCAGATGCATCTGGTTGGGGCGTTTCCAGTAAAGGGTGCCGGTTTGATTGGGCTTGCCGTCTTCCCGCTGGATATAGGTTGCCTGAACTTGTTTGAGCACGTTCAGGTTTTTTTCAATTTGTGACAGAATCTGCTGATCCTGTGTCCATGCCAACGCCGGATTTTCAATGGCATCGCCGGCATCTTGGGTTTCCGCCGCATGAATGCTTTGGGATAAGGTCAGCAAAATCAAAAAAAGAAAAAACAGTCTCATGGCCGTCCTGAATGTGTCGTACGATGTCTTTTAAAGCACACTCGCGGCCTTCGTGCGATAATTTTCATGGGGGGCAAAAAACACTGGTTAAGATTCATGATTCTATGCTAAAGCCTTGATTCATGATGACACGTCGCTTTTTTTTCCTTTTCGCTTTGTTGTTTTTGTCCGTTGTTTCGGCGGCACAGGCGAAAACCTGTCTGGTTCTTTCCGGCGGTGGGGCCCTGGGCATTGCCCACGTGGGCGTTTTGAAGGTTCTGGAAGAACAGCGTGTTCCCGTTGATTGCATCGCCGGCACCAGCATGGGGGCCATTGTGGGGGGTCTTTATGCGTCGGGGTATTCCGCGAAAGAGCTGGAAACGCTGGTGGAAACATCCCAGTGGGCGACATTGTTCAGCGAGCCCAACAACCGCCGTGATTTTACATTCCAGCGCAAGCGGGATGATATTAATTTTTTGATGGATTTTAAAATTGGCCTCAACGATCAGGGCGGGATTGCCCTGCCCAAGGGGGCCATTTTGGGCAACCAAATTGATCTGGCGTTTTTGGAATTTACCCTGCGCAGTCATGGCATTACGAATTTTGATCAGCTGCCCATTCCCTTTCGCGCTGTGGCCTCTGACGTGGAAACAGGAAAGCCCGTGATTTTGGATCACGGATCGCTGGTTAAGGCCATGCGGGCCAGTATGTCCGTGCCCGGGGTCTTTGCGCCCGTGGAAATTGATGGAAAATTTCTGGTGGATGGCGGCGCATCCAACAACCTGCCCATGGATGTGGCCAGATCCATGGGGGCCAACCATCTGATTGTGGTTCATATTCCCACCATTTTAAGAAACTATGACGAACTCAGCTCGGCCCTAGCCGTGGCCGCCCAGATGATTTCCATTTTGATTAAACAAAACGAAGAACGCCAGTTAACAACCCTCAGCGTTCACGATATTTATATTCGGCCCGATATCGATGGCTTTAGCTCCAGCGATTTTGCCAGGGCCAAAGACATTATAAAGCCCGGAATCAAAGCCACGCAGGAACAACGCGGCGCCTTGGCCCCTTTGGCCGTTTCGCCTGAGGCCTACGCCGCCGTCCGTGCCCGTCAATACAGGCCCGTGCCTGAAAACCCCGTGATTGATTTTGTTCAACTCAACAATAATTCAAAGTTGAGCGATGACATCCTTTGGCAAAGAATATCGATCAGAAAAGGCGAACGACTGTCTATGGAGGTTTTGCAGCAGGATCTTTCGCGTCTTTACGGAACGGGTCATTTTGAAAACGTGACCTTTGATATTGTCGATAGGCCCGAAAACAAAGCGGGGGTTATTGTCTCTGCCAACGAAAAAACCAAAAAAACCGACGGACAAAACACTCCCGAGCTTTCTGATAATTCTTCAAGCCTTTCGCCTGAGGAGAAAACAGAGCTTGGAAAAGGCCTCGCCATCACCACGCGCCCCAAAGAATGGTCCATGGAGAACCTGCGTTTTGGATTGAATTTAGAGGATAATTTTGAAGGCAACACATCCTATAACCTGTCTGCCCGTTATTCCCAGACGATGTTGAATGATTTGGGCGGCGAGCTAAATTTGGACGGCCAAGTGGGGGAAAACAACAAGGCCAAGGCCGAATGGTACCAACCGCTCAGCACCCAACAGGGTATGTTCGTAGCCGCCAGCGGTGGTTATGAAGGGCAAAATGTTCCCATTTTGGAAAACAAACAGGAAATCGCCAAATACCGCCTGACCCGCTACACCACCGAGGGCGCCGTGGGCACCATGCTGCTTGATACGGATGCCGAGGCCCGCGTGGGCATAGAGCGCGGCTTTGGTTATATTGACCTGCAAACGGGGGATGTATCCTCGGCCGTTGATAATAATTTTGATATTGGCAATTATTTTGTTTCCTTTGATTACGACACCTTGGATCAAGTCAGCTTTCCCAAAAAGGGGCAGTTTGGAAACCTGACCTTTCGCGAAGGCACGGGCGTTCTGGGATCCACAGAGGATTACAAACAAGGGGAAGGCCGCCTGACGTTGGTGAAAAGTCTGGATGATGAAAACACATTGATTTTCACCAGCAGTCTCCAGCTTTCCTTGCAAGAAGACACCCCCATCGAAGGTCAATTTTTAGGCGGTGGCTTCCTGAATTTTTCCGGCTATCAAAAGGATCAGATCCTAAGCCCCAACATCAGCAGCAATCGCCTGCTCTACACTCATCAGCTGTATGGCAACAGCGAAGGTTTCTTTAATTTGCCTGTCTATGTGGGGGGATCTTTCGAGCTGGGAGATTATCAGGAGCGTCGTCAGGATTTGCTGAGCAACCCCATCGCGTCCGGAGCCGGATTTTTTGGCACCGATACCGTATTTGGCCCCATGTATCTAGGATATGGACAGTCCGAGGGCGGGGTGCGGTCCATTTATCTGTTCTTAGGACGGTCGTTTTAAAAACAAACGCTGGCAAACGGGGCGAAGGCCTACAAAAAATCCTTCCTGAATCCGGCGGGAGCTGCTAAGGTTTGCCTGTTTTTCAGGATAAAGAAAAGGAATCCCTGTGGCTGCAGATCTTCTTCCCCCTTTCGATGATCGTGATGGTGTCATCTGGTTTGATGGAACTTTTGTGCCGTGGCGTGATGCCAAAATTCACGTTTTAAACCATGGCCTGCATTATGCCAGCTGCGTTTTTGAGGGGGTTCGGGTTTATAACGGCGCCATTTTCAAATTAAAAGAACACACCCAGCGCCTATTTGCCTCCGCCCGCGCCTTGGACATGGTGATTCCCTTTTCCGAAGACGATATGAATCAGGCACAGATCGAGGCAGTGAAACAACAAAACATCCATTACGGCTATATCCGCCCCGTCGTGTGGCGTGGTAGTGAAATGATGGCCATTGCGGCCCAAAATACCCGCGTTCACTGCGCTGTAGCCGCGTGGGAAAGCAAAACCTATTACGCCAAAGAATTGGTGGAAACGGGCATCACCATGACCCTGTCCCGCTGGCGTCGTCCCGCCCCCGATACGGCCCCCGTGGGGACCAAGGCGGCAGGGCTTTACATGATCTGCACCCTGAGTAAGCACGAGGCGCAAACTGCCGGCTTTCACGATGCCCTGATGCTGGATTATCGCGGACAAATTGCTGAGGCCACAGGGGCCAACATCTTCATGATCCAAGACGGCGTGATTCACACCCCCAAACCCGACTGCTTTTTGGATGGGATTACCCGTCAAACGGTGATTGATCTTGCGAAAAAACGGGGCTACACCGTGGTTGAGCGGGCGATTTTCCCCGATGAACTGTCCAAAACATCGGAAATTTTCCTAACCGGCACGGCCTATGAAATCACGCCGGTGGCCAGCATTGACCATCATCGCTACACCCCCTCCGCCATCACCCAAACCCTGCAACAGGATTACAGTGATCTGGTTTGGGGGCGGTCATGATGAACCGCGGATCTTCTGTCACTGTATCCTTGATGCTTCTGATGTTAGGTGCTTGTGCATCCGAAGAAGGGGATGCCCCCGTCACCCAAACCCTAGACGCCCGCTGGCAGGGCATTACGGCCTTGCCCTGTGGGGCCAACAAACAGGACATAGCCGAGCGCCCCCTTTCGGATGTCTTAAAATCTGCCTCAACCTTGGTGGTGTATCCTGAGCAGGAAACGTCCCTGCCCCCCGCATCCCCCAACGAAGTGACCCTAATTGTGGCGGAGCCTGCCATGGCCCGCTATCACCCCTTGCTACGCGATGCGTTAAATCAAAGCATCCCTGCAGCGAACAACACCTATTGTGTTTATGACCCTGCGGCCGTTTTTGAGGCCGCTGGCCTCCCCCAAAACACAACCAAGCCCCAAACCTTGGCGCTGGATGATCGGGGGAATGTGGTGTCTCGGGCTAATTTATAAAGTTCTGGGCACCTCTAAAAACCCTCAATGCATCATTCCCACGCAAGCGGGACATCCCCACGGCGGGCCGGAAAGCCAATCTAAAAAAACCAGAGCGATGCATCCCCGCTTGCGCGGCGATGACACGGTGAACAGAGGCACCCTTCCGACGTTCTAAAAAAAGGGGGGGCCAAAAAAACCATCCCATTTTGCCTTGTGTGCTTAAACGCTAAGGTACGGATTTTCCAGAAACTACCGATTCTGCACCAACTGGGCTGTGTCCATTTTGCCTTGGGCGGCCATTTGCATTTCGACTTTGGCCACGGTTTGGCGGAAACGCTTCATTTCAGCAGAGGAAAGCTTTTCGCTGGTGGGCAGTTTAACACTCTGGGGATTGACTTGGGCACCATTTTTCAAAATCTCATAGTGCAAGTGCGGACCCGTGGAACGCCCCGTGGTGCCGATAAACGCCACCAACTGACCCTGCTTGACAGTTTGTCCCACCCGCATTCCCTTAGGAAAGTTGTGAATGTGGGCGTAGGCCGTTGCAAACGTATCATTGTGCTTAATTTTCAAGTAGTTTCCATAGGCACCAAAACGCCCCATATACACAACCCGACCATTTCCGGCGGCCCGAATGGGGGTGCCTCTGGGGGCGGCAAAGTCAATCCCCTTGTGCATTTTTGAATACCCCAAAATGGGATGCATCCGCATACCAAAGGTTGAGGAAATTCTGACCCCATCCACAGGGGTTTTTAACAACGCCTTGCGGGTGGAGCTACCATCACGGAAATAAAACACTGTGCTTCCGTCCTTGGTTTTGTGGGCATAAATCCGCAAAAAGCGATCATTCAAACGCATAGACGCATAGGCAATGTTGCGGCTGGAGAGGACTTTTTTGTTATTGTCCTGCACGGTTTCATAAAAAACGCTGAACGTATTGCCTTCTTTCACTTCCCGCTGAAAGTCCACGTCATAACTGAAGGCCCGAATCATATCAATCAGGATGTTGGTGGGAACCCCCGACTGATTGGCCGCATCAAACAAACTGCTGGTGATCCGGCTTTCTTTATAAACCATGGTCGTTGTGGACGGCACGGAAATCAAATCCGCCGTAAAATCCTGACCCGTGCGCTTCAGCAACACCAAATGGGTGGGATCTGAAAGAAGATACAGGCCCTTTAATGCAGCCTTCCCCTCCAAAGAGTACAGAAAATGGACATCTTGGCCCACTTTTAATTCACGCGTATCCCACAAACGACGCACAGCCTGAGAGGCCTCATGGGCTTGGGAAGAGGAAAGGCCACGTTCAGAAAGAAGTTTTGCAAACGTATCCCCCGAAGACACGGTATAAACATCTTCTTTGTGGGCACACAAATACTTCCAGACATCGTGACCCTTTAAAGACGCCGAAGGTTGTCCGTCCTGACGTTCTTCACAGGTTTTGGGGCGCTGGGCCTCCACAACGCTGAGGACAGATGTCGTGGAACTGTTGTCCGAAACATCTGTGTTTTCTGGCTCCTGATGCAACAGCGCAGCCACGGCAAAGATAGCCAAGGGTACGAACAGGAAAAAGCCAAGACCGAGTTTTTTCATAAAAAAGGCGTTTTTCTTAGCAGAGCCAAGGTATACCGACATTTGGGTCATTGTGTAAAGCCTAAAATGATCTGTGTTAAAAAATGCTGAAAATAAAAACCAGATTAACAATTTTTTAAATAAAATGCAACATGAAAATTTGGCGGTGTCTAACTCGAAGTGCAACACCCTTTGAGAGCGGCGGAAAAGGCCTCGTTTGGGGTTTTGTAGCCGAGGCATTTTCGTGGGGTATTGTTCATGATGTTGGCGATGTGGTCAAGATCGGATTGCGATACGCTGGAAATATCTG
>CANGYM010000025.1 GCA_947458145.1 Alphaproteobacteria bacterium
ACAGATCAAAAACACCAAGCTCAAGGGCACCCTAAAAAGGAGCGAAAGAGAAAAGGCAGATAAAGAGCGTGTCTTCATATTGATAGGTATCTTTCCTAAAAGGGGACTGACCTGCCAAGGCAAGGCCATCTTATCATGGAAACCAATGTCTAGGTCATTATCTAACAAATTGCAGGAAAAGGGCAAGGCCAAATCTCATAAGGGGACTCAGGAAATCCATCACCCTCCGATATTTTTTGAGTTTTTTGCAATTTTGACGTATAGTATTTCCACTTTATTTTCGTACTGAGCCGAGAACAAGCCTAGCGGAGCGGATGCCTAGTGAATCTAGGTGAGCGACGCTAGGCGCCGTTCGCAGGCCAGTACGGGAATAAAGTAGAAACACTATATTTGAAAAGGGGCATCACAATGCATGCCCTCGGTTATGAGGCCCCCGAAAGCAGTCGGGTGCAAAGGGGGTATGGAAAACCGCCGCCCCGCGTTCACCCCCTGATTGCCTCATGTACAGAGGGCCCCACAAACATTTTTGTGCGACGCACAAAAAAGATATTGACACCACCTAGAAAGACATGATACTAAGGTTTCAAGAAACTTTAGACCGTTTAAGGAGATCCGATCATGTCACAACCGTCCACCCCCCAAAACCCTAAAAAAAACTCTGGGGATCTTTCTGTTTCAGCTGCGTCTAGCGATCCTAAACCTTCCTCGTCGTCTCAGGCTTCACAATCCCCTGTCACGCGCTCTTCTGCGCCTGCCAAGGTTGTTGCGGAAACTCCGCAATCTTCGTCAAAGTCTCGCAACTTTGGTGATTTCTTTTCTTTTAACCCTCAAGCAACAGGTCTTTTTATGAATCAGAACTTCGAACAACTGAATAACGAATGGCAGAGCCACGTTCAAGAAAACATCAAAACCGGTCTTCAGGCTTTGAACACCTTGAACAAAGGCTTAGAGCAAATGGCAACAGCCTACTTGAAAGCCGTTCAGGATGCCTACACAAGCAATGCCAAAGCTCTGCAACAAATTTTGTCTTCCCAGAACGCTCAGCAGGCCTTTGATGTTCAAACCAAAACCATTCAACAGAACATTGAAACCGGCATTGGCCAGGCTCAACAACTGGTTCAAATGGGTCTGGATGCCGCCAACCGCACCATCCAACCTTTGCAAAACCGTTTTGACCAAGCCGTAGACGCTGCCTTCAAAGCTGGAAAAAAAGCTGCTTAGTTTAAGGCAAGCCGTTTTTCTTCGGCTGTTTTCTGCGGACGTTTTTTGCGCCCTCCCCCTTTTGGGGGGGGCGTTTTCCATTCTCTGGTGATCTTACTCTTTGTTTTTTTATGCCTTCTCTTATTCAGCAAAAAATCAATACACGTCTTTTGCTCACCCAAATCCTCTATCAACATCATGTTCGGCAACAACCTTTGCCCGTGGTGGCCCAAGAATACATTGTTCACCACCTGAATCCCAAGCCCCATCATTACCATCGTGATTTTTTTGATGTCATGGTGCAGTTTTTGACAGAAGAGCACCCGTCTTTGGAAAAAAGACTCCGCGCCTACGAAACAGAGAGCTGGCGTTATGAACGCATGGATCCGGTCTTGCTCGGGATTTTGATGGTCGGGATGGCGGAATTGCTGGCTCAACCCGAAACCCCAACAAACGTAATCATTCATGAGTATATTGAATTAAGCAAAGATTTCCTGACGGATAAAGACGCCAAATTTGTCCATGCCCTTTTGGACAAAATGGTTATAGAAAGGACGTCAACCCCAGATCCCAAAGACCATGATGATTCTCTTGACGATTCTCTTGCTTAGGGGGCCCCTTATTGCCTATACCCATGCAGAGTGAGAATACAATCCTATCCCTGTCATGAAGTCCCTTGTTTTTTTGATCGCGCTTTGTTTGTTGTTTTCTGCGTGTGCCACATCCCCGCGTGGTCCCGCTTCGGGAGGGGCCTACCCCCAAACCTACCGCGTGCAAAAGGGGGACAGTGTTTCCAAAATCGCCTTGAAAACAGGGACAAGTGTTTCTTTATTATCCCGTTGGAATCAATTAAAGCCGCCCTATACCATCTATCCTGGACAAATTTTGTATTTGGGGGATCCCTCTGGTTTACCCAAAAACCATGCAGGTCCAAAATCAGTAACCATTGAACGCGTCAGGTCCCAGCAACAGGATGTTCCACCCCCGCCGGCGGTGATGCGTTCTGAAAAATTTTCTTGGCCTCTTCGTGGCCCCCTGCTGGCAAGTTTTGGGCAAAAGGACGGCGGACAACAAAACGACGGGATTAACATTGCCGCCAATCGGGGCACCAAAATTCGTGCCTCTGATGCCGGAAACGTTGTTTATGTAGGAAACGAGGTGAAGGGCTTCGGGAATCTTGTTCTGATTCGCCATGACCCTCAATGGGTGACAGCCTATGCCCACGTGGATAAAATTCTGGTTGATAAGGGGGATACGGTCAAATCACAGGACGTGATCGCCACGGTGGGGCAAACGGGCGCTGTTACGCGGCCCCAGCTTCATTTTGAAATCCGCTACAAAGGAAAACCCGTGGACCCGTTGGGACAACTGGCGCCCTGAGCGTTGGGCATCACGATCCCAAAGAAAAAATCAGTGGCGAAAAGCCCGTATGCCGATAAAGACCATGGCCGCGCCGTGGGCATCGGCGGCGGCAATCACCTCTTCATCGCGCTTGGATCCCCCAGGTTGCACGATGGCGGTGGCTCCGGCCTTCATGGCCGCGATCAAACCATCAGCAAAGGGGAAAAAGGCATCCGATGCCACCACAGACCCCTCCGTTTCTGCGTTTTCTTTGCCCAAATGCGCCGCAATATCTTGGGCTTTTTGGGCAGCCAAACGGGCGGCGTCAACACGGCTCATTTGTCCCGCACCGATACCCACGGTGATGCCGTTTTTGGCGTACACAATGGCGTTGGATTTGACATGCCGCACCACCCGCATGGCAAAGAGGAGATCCCGCATTTCCCTTTGACTGGGGGAACGCTGGGTCACAACGCGGAAGGTGTCAGGGTCATATTGGGCCAAATCCCGATCCTGCAACAAAAATCCTCCACTCAGGGTCTGGTGAAACCATCCGTCCTGCGTTTTGGGCAAAAGTCCGCCTGTCAGCAACACGCGCAGGGAGCGCTTGGCCGAGAGAATCACTTCTGCCTTATGGCTGATGCTGGGGGCAATGACAGCTTCAAGAAAATGGGGGGACAAAGCTTGGGCCGTGGCTTCGTCCAATTCGGTGTTAAAGGCCACAATCCCCCCAAAGGCACTGATGGGATCGGCCTGATAGGCCTCCTTAAAGGCCTCGCTCAGCAGGGTAGGATGAGAGGCCACGCCACAAGGGTTGGCATGTTTGATAATGGCCGCCGTAGGCTCAGAAAACTCAGACACCAAGGCAAAAGCAGCCTCCGCATCGTTAAGATTGTTATAGCTAAGCTCTTTGCCCTGAATTTTTTTGGCCTGAGCGGGGCAAAAAACAGACGTATCCGTGACATACAGAGCTGCCCGTTGGTGCATGTTTTCACCGTACCGCAGAACCTCTTGCAAACGGCCGACTTGCAGATGGGTTTTGGGGAAAACTTCGCCCCTGTGCTTGGTAAAGGCACCGGCAATCATGGCATCATAGGACCCCGTATGGGCAAAGGCCTCTTGCGCCAAGCGGCAGCGCAGGGCCAAATCCGTGCAACCTTTCTGGGATTCCATCGCCTGCAAAAGATCCGCATAATGATCAGGGGATGTGGCCACGGCAACATCATGATAATTTTTGGCCGCAGCCCGAATCATGGCTGGCCCGCCCACATCGATTTTTTCGATGCAGGCCTGCCAAGGTTGCCCGCCCTTGTAAACCTCAGCAAAGGGATACAAATTCACCACCACCAAATCAATGGGGGCAATGCCGTGTTTTTCCATTTGCTCTTGATGAACGGCATCCCGTCGCTTGGCCAAAATACCACCGTGAATTTTGGGATGCAGGGTTTTCACCCGACCATCCAAAATTTCTGGAAATTTTGTGATATGGGACACATCGGTGACGGGCAGGCCCTCAGCCTTCAGAGCCTCCGCCGTGCCCCCCGTGGACATGATGGAAACGCCGTAACCCACCAGCGCCCGCACAAAATCCACCAGACCCGTTTTATCCGAAACAGAAATCAACGCTGATGTGATGGGAATCAAAGAATTTTCAGCCATAACATATCAAAAAAACGAAAAACAAAAGGGGTAGGCCTTCATCTTTTCCCCCCCCCATTCCCTTTCATACTCCCAAGACCCCGTTGAGGCAAGAGGATTTCGGCCACCGTAACGGCGATTGGGGTTAAACCCCTATTTCCCCGCCGTGTGTTTCATCGTTTCAACAACCGTTCCTATGATGGCATCAAACATAGCCTCTGTCAGGCGTCTGGTGTTCATATTATAGCGCGATGTATGATAACTGGCGATCAGGGTGTAATGTCCCTGTTGCCTGACAACGCCGTGGGCAAAGGAGGCCTGTCTGGGATTGCCGCCCAAATGTTTTAATGTTGTGTCATAGGCCACCTTGCCCAACGTCAAAATCACAGACAAATGGGGCATTGCCTGAATTTCCTGCGCCAAGAAATCCCCACAGGTGCGAATTTCCGCAGGTGTGGGTTGATTCTGCGGGGGAACGCAGCGCACGGTGTTGGTGATGCGCGTGTCAACCAAGCGAAGGCCGTCTTCAGGACGCGCCTGATAATCACCCAAAGCCAGACCATGGGCCATCAAGGCAGGATACAAAACCTGACCCGCATAATCCCCCGTAAAGGGGCGGCCCGTGGCGTTGGCACCGGAAAGACCGGGGGCCAAGCCCACAATCAAAAAACGGGCAGACAAATCCCCAAAAGAGGGAACAGGGGCATTATGATAAGAAGGGTTTTTGAGGGCATTCTGGGCGCGAAAATCGCACAAACGAGGGCAAAGCCCGCAGAAAGGCGGGGCATGCAGCTGATCAAAAACCACCAAGACTCCTTACAGGGCCAGACTTGGGCTGCGCTCTTCGGAATCGACGGTGCTTTTGGATTCCTCGAATTGGGCGCGGCGGGCCGCTTGGTTTTCGCGGCGCTCTTCAGCGCTGCCATCGCGGGCGATATGCTGGGCAAGCTTGGAAAGTTCAATAAAATGATCCGCCTGCCGACGCAATTCATCGGCCACCATAGCGGGGTTGGTTTCAATGGTGCTGACCACAGAAACACGAACACCTTTGCTCTGAACCACCTGAATCAGTCGGCGGAAATCTCCATCCCCAGAAAACAAAACCAAATGATCCATATGCTGGGCCATTTCAATCATATCCAGCGCCAGTTCAATATCCATGTTTCCCTTGACTTTGCGACGACCAAACGCATCCGTAAATTCGCGGGCAGGTTTTGTGACCATGGTAAAACCATTATAATCCAACCAGTCAACAAGGGGCTTGATGGGGGAATATTCCTGATCCTCAATCAACGTGGTGTAATAAAAGGCGCGAACCAAACGACCCCGTTTCGAGAAAAACGAAAGCAGCTTTTGATAATCAATATCAAAATTCAAAGCCTTAGCCGCAGCGTAAAGGTTGGCCCCATCAATGAAAAGACATGTTTTTTCAGAAGGGTAAAATACGGTCATAAAAAATCCTTTTCTTTAATTTTTATTACCTAACAGGATGGGGTTTAGCCAACACATGATAGGCATTCTATCTACTCTGAGAAAAATAAATTGTAAACCCATCATGAATGAAAATTTTTTAAAATGCACGCACAAATTTATGGTTTGAGGGATATTCTTTTCCAAAAATTCAAGGGAAAATCAGGACGGGGAACAAAGATCCGGTACGTATCTTTTTCGTGGGCCATAAAATTTTTTTCCGGATTATAAAAAAAGGGGGTTCCTTCCTGATCCATGATTGCCGATCCCCTTGCAACCCTAGGCCTTTCACAGTATACGTGCCCCCTATGTGGATCATCGCAAATTGGAAAATGCAGGGCAATGTTGGGGCACTTCGGACCTTTTGCGAGGGCCTGATTCCCCTGATGGCCACCCTTCACCATATCCGCGTGGCGGTATGTGTTCCGTTTCCGTATTTGCTTTTGGCCCGTGACCTTTTGCAGGGAACAACGATTTTGTTAGGTGCCCAAGATATTTCCCCCCTTGAAAATGGCCCCCATACCGGAGACGTCAGCGCCGCCATGGTTCAGGACGTTGGGGCATCCTGTGTGATTTTGGGCCATTCCGAACGCCGCCGCGATCATGGCGAGGGGTGTTCCTTGATTCACCAAAAAGCCCTTTCGGCCAAGGCCCACGGACTGATGCCCATACTGTGTGTGGGGGATGCTGAGGGTCAGGCGCAAAGCGTCATCACCCGCCAAGTCCGCCGCGCTTTGGGAAACGATGGAATTGCAGGGGCCATGATCGCCTATGAACCATTGTGGGCCATTGGCACGGGCAAGGCCGCGGATGAGGCCACCATTGCCAAAATGCATCGCCATATAAAAAGCATCGCCCCCAATCACCCCGTGCTTTACGGGGGATCCGTGACGGCAGACAACGTCGCCGCTATTGTCAAAATCCCTGAGGTTTCAGGGGTTTTGGTGGGGGGGGCTAGTGTGCGCTTGGAGACGTTTGCGCCGCTCCTTCTGGCCGTTGATAAAGCCAGAGCACCAGCGTCACCAGAATCAGGGCCGCATTAAACTGATGCCATGACGCGGCCCACAGGGGCACCTGCCCCAAAACCGTAATGGCCCCCAATGTCATTTGCCATACCACCAAACACAACAGCACCCAGCGTTTTTCCCGAATTCCATAAAATAAAGTGGCCGCCAAAAACACAAACGCCAACACCCGATGGAGCCACTGAACGGCTGCTGGATCCTCGAAAAAGAAAGGTGCCGCCACAACCTCTGGCGGAATCAGATGCCCATTCATCAGGGGGAAGGTGTTATAAACCATCCCGCCATTAAGCCCCGCCACCAAAGCCCCCAGCGCCACCGTGGGGATATACAGCGCCAGAAGAATCACGGGGATTTTCGATGTCCCCCGTGGCCCCCGCAGCGAGGCCCATTCCCGAACAATCAACCCCAACAAAAGCAAGGCCAGAGAAAGGTGCATCATCAGGCGATACGGGCTGACATCCGTGCGATCCACCAGACCGCTTTTGACCATATACCAACCCATATACCCCTGAAGGGCAACCAAAAGGGGAAACATCACAAGACGCTTGAGATGAGAAGACGGAACCAGACGCTTTATCCATAAAAACAAGATAGGAACCGCCACAACCAATCCCGTCAGACGACCCAAAACGCGGTGGATGAATTCCCACCAGTAGATACCCTGAAACTCAGACAGGGACATGCCGCGGTTGATGTGTTGATATTCCGGCGTGGCTTTATAAGCGGAAAAGGCATCTTGCCAAGCCGAGTGAGACACCGGAGGAATCCATCCTGTCACAGGGCTCCACGTGACCATAGACAGCCCCGATTCTGTCAAACGGGTGATCCCCCCCACCAGAATCATAATCAGCACCATGGCGCCACAGGCCACAAGCCACCCAGAAAACCAGCGGGGATAGGCGGGGGAAGACATGACAGGAACCTTTAAAAAGTACTAAAACACTTCAGGCTGGATGGTGTCTTTTTTCTCCATCATCTCCACCGATGGACCGGCGGCAAAGATCATATAAAGCAGCACCATAACCACAAAAATACCGGTAAAAAGGGGAATTTTGACGGACAGATCCATTTTTTTATTACGCATGAAAAAACCCCACAATGGTTTAAGGAATGATTTAACAGAAGAGCCACTATAAAACCTGAACGCCAAGCTGTCATCTGTTTCGATAATGGCACTTTTCAGTGGACAGCTTTTGTTGCTGTTTGTATGGTACCGGCGACGGAGCGTAGCGCAGCCTGGTTAGCGCACCGGTCTGGGGGACCGGAGGTCGGAGGTTCGAATCCTCTCGCTCCGACCATTTTTGCTTTTTCCCAAAGGAAATATCATGGCTTTCCCCCCCTCTGCCCAATCCATGCATGCCAAAACCTCCAGCATCTGGGGGGGGCGATTTTCTGCAACACCGGCGGAATTACTCCAAGATATCAACGTATCGCTGGATGTGGATAAAAAGATGGTGAATGAGGATATTGAGGCCTCCCTCGCCCATGCTGAGATGTTGCGGGATTGCGGTATCCTTTCGCCCGAGGATTATCAGGCCATCTGCCAAGGCATGCACACCATTATGGTGGAAATTGCGGAGGGACGCTTCCCCTTTCGGCGCGAACTGGAAGATATTCATATGAATATCGAATCCCGCCTGAAAACCCTGATTGGGGATGCGGCGGGACGATTGCACACCGCGCGATCCCGCAATGATCAGGTGGTGACCGATTTTCGCATGGTCCTGCGGCGGGCGTGCGAAATCCTTCAGGATTTGCTGCGGGATTTGCAGCGGCAACTGCACCAGAAAGCGAGGGATCATACCGAAACCCTGATGCCTGGCTATACCCATTTGCAAATCGCCCAACCCGTCAGCTTGGCCCATCATCTGCTGGCCTATATGGAAATGTTTGGGCGGGATAGACTCCGTTTCGCCGATTGTGCCCGTCGTTTTAATGAATGCCCCCTGGGGGCGGCGGCCTTGGCGGGGACATCCTTTCCCATTGACCGACACAAAACGGCGGAGGCTCTGGGGTTTGATCGTCCCATGGCCAACAGTATGGATGCCGTGTCCGCGCGGGATTTTGTTCAGGAATTTCTGGCCGCCGCCACCATTGCCAGCACCCATCTTTCCCGCCTGGGGGAGGAATTGGTGCTGTGGGCCAGTCCCCATTTTGCCTTTGTGGATCTGGGGGATACCTTTTCCACCGGCAGTTCCATCATGCCCCAAAAGCGCAACCCCGATGCCGCGGAATTGCTACGCGGAAAAATCGGCGGCCTTCTGGGGGCCTTTACCCACATGACCACGATTCTCAAGGGCTTGCCCTTAACCTACAGCAAAGATCTGCAGGATGATAAAGATGTGACGTTTCGCGCCGCAGACACCCTAAGCCTTTGCCTGCGTGTGGCCGCAGCCATGATTCAGGACATGAAACCCAAGCCCGAGGCCATGGCCACTTGGGCACAGCAAGGCTTTTCCACGGCCACGGATCTGGCGGATTATTTGGTGCAAACCTTTGGTGTTCCGTTTCGTGAGGCCCACCACATCACAGGCCGGATCGTTCAAATCGCAGAAGCAGAAGGGTGCGATTTGCCCGCCCTGACGCTGGAGGCCCTACAAAAGGCCTATCCGGCTTTGACGCCTGATGTTTTCACGGTTTTGAGCGCGAAGGCCTCCCTCAACCGCCGCACCAGCTTTGGGGGGGCGGCCCCCGTGCGGGTGCAAGAGGCGCTGGTAGAGGCGCAAGCGCGGTGGTTGGCCTGAGACTCTGTCCCCATCGCCCCTAAAACCGATCGCTGGCTGCGTATTTGCCAAAAATCGGAATGTGGTGGTATTTTTTAAACGAAACAATCTTGGAAATCCTTGCAGAAGGCGGCAAAAAATGCTGTCTTATGCCCTGATCGGATTCAGAAGGTGGCTCCCCGCCCCTCTTTTCCCTTGTGATGAAAGACAGGAACCCTTTATGCAACACCCCCAAAACACCACCATCATCGGCCTGCAATGGGGCGACGAAGGAAAAGGGAAAATGGTGGATCGCTTGGCGGAAAACGCCGATATGATTGTGCGTTTTCAGGGCGGGCACAATGCGGGACACACCTTGGTGGTAGAGGGTATCACCTATAAACTGAACCTGTTGCCCTCTGGCATTGTGCGCCCCGATAAAAAAACGGCGCTGGGCCATGGCGTCGTTCTGGATTTATGGGCGCTGGAAAAAGAAATGGCCACCCTGTCCGCCGCAGGAATTTCCATCACGCCAGATCGGTTTATGATTGCGGAAAATACCTCCCTGATTATGCCGTGGCACCGTGTGCAGGATCAAAATCGGGAACGGGGTTTGGGGGATAAAAAAATTGGCACCACAGGGCGGGGCATTGGCCCCGCTTACGAAGACCGCGTGGGCCGGCGGGCCTTTCGCGCGGGGGACTTGTTGGATCAACAGGATTTAAAAGCCCGACTGGGGGAATTTTCGGATCAGGTGGATGACTTTGCGGCCTTTTGTGAGGATATGATGCGGTTTACCAAAACCCTCTCCCCCCACATTGTGCCGCTGTGGCACGTGCTCTCTGAGGGCCAGCGCAACGGAGAAAAGGTTTTGTTTGAGGGGGCTCAGGGGTTTTATCTGGACGTAGATTTTGGAACCTATCCTTTTGTGACGTCATCGAACACCTTGGCCAGTCAAGCCGCCACGGGGACGGGGCTGCCTGCCTCTGCTGTGGGGCACGTTCTGGGCGTGGTTAAGGCCTATACCACCCGCGTGGGCAGTGGTCCGTTTCCCACAGAGCTGGGCGATGCCACGGGCGAACATCTGGGCGCCAAAGGCCATGAATTTGGCACCGTAACAGGGCGCAAGCGGCGATGCGGCTGGTTGGATGGGGTTTTGCTGAAACAGGCCTGCACCATCAATGGTATTCATGCCTTGGCCCTGACGAAACTGGATGTTTTGGATGAACTGCCCACCATCAACGTGGCCGTGGCCTATCAAAAGGCCGGCGTGACCTATACGCACCTTCCCCTGCATTGGCGGGATTTTTCGGGTGTTTCTGTGGTTTATGAAACCCTGCCTGGATGGCAGAGTGTCACGGAAGGCCTGCAGGATTATGACGCTTTGCCCGCCAATGCCAAAGCTTATATCGCCTATATCGAGCGCCTGACCGGTGTGCCCGTGACCTATATTTCCACCGGCCCAGGGCGGGAAGAGACCATTGTTCGATAAAGTTTCACATTTTTTTTGTGAAACGCTATGCTATACCTATCACAGATGAAACCTATCCATGGACAAAGGCGCCCCCAACGATAGGATTCAGATGTGATGGGTTTAAAGAATGGCTTTTCTTTAAAAAAGTGCTCTTAAAAAAAACCCGCTTGGTTCAAACACAATACGCTTGGCTATGTTTTTTATTATCTCCTCTGTTTTCAACATTTTGGTGTTGTTTTATACGATGGGCTTTTTTGTCTTTCTTCAAACGTTGCCCACGGATCAAACTTTGCCGAATCAGCCCGCCGATGCCATTGTGGTGCTAACAGGGCGCCAAGGTCGCATTGACGAGGGTCTGCGATTATTTCAAGAAGGCCACGGCCGTTTTTTTTATGTTTCCGGCGTTCATCCGGACGTTAAGAAAACAGAACTGATCCAGCGGGGAAAAATCCCTGCATCCCAAATGGCCTGCTGCGTTGTTTTTGACAGTGTGGCCCGCAACACCGTAGAAAACGCCCAACAAACGGCCGCGTGGGTCTATGACCACGATATTCAGCATCTGATTCTGGTGACGGACGATCTGCATTTGCCCCGTGCGCTGCTTTTGTTTCAAAGGGCCCTGCCCGATCGTATCATAACCCCCCATCCCCTGATCATCGAGCCTTTGCTTGACGATGGCCGTTGGAAAAATCCCGACGCCTGGTGGGGTCCCCTAAAAGAATACACGAAATTTCTGTTTGTGCGTTTTGGCCCATAGCTGGTTTTTTTGGAAGGCTTCATGAAAAAAATTCACCCGTTTCATCCCCGTTTTTTATGTTTTTTGGCGGCCCAGTTTTTGGGGGCCTTTAACGACAACGCGTTTAAACTGGTGCTGTCTTTGGCCTCGGTGGCCATGTTTACGGATCCCAATGAACAAAAGGCGTATTTGTCCATCATCAGTGCACTGGCCATTTTGCCGTTTGTTTTATTTTCGGGATATGCTGGCTATTTGACAGATCGATACCCCAAAAGCCGCGTTTTAAAATTCAGCAAAGCCGTTGAAATCGTGGCCATGGGGGCGGCCTTGGCAATTTTTGTCTGGGCACCGCACCGCATGGATTGGTTGATGATCGCGTTGTTTTTCACAGCTGTTCAGGCCACCTTCTTCAGCCCGTCGAAATACGGGATTTTGCCGGAATGGATGAAGCCAGAGGACTGGCCCAAAGCCAACGGATACCTGAATATGCTGACCTATGTGGCCATTATCACAGGGTCCTTGGCCGGCGGCGTGATGTGGCAGGTTTTTCAGGACACACCCACGATCATCGGGGGGATTTTAACAACACTGGCGGTGATCGGAACCCTGTTATGCTTGTTTGCGCCGGCCACCACCGTTTATAATCCCAAAAAGCCCTTTGACATCAATCCCTTTGGGGAAATTGTCCGCGCCTGGCCCATTGTGAAAACACGCCGCACCTTAATGGGCTCCTTAACCGGCAGCGCTGTGTATTGGATGATGGGGGGATTGATTTACCTGTCCCTGATTTTGCTGGGCACCAAAGACTTAGGCCTCAGCGATGCCAAGGCTGGATCCCTGTTTTCGTTTCTGGCCGTGGGTATCGGGATAGGCAGTGTCGCCGCCGGATCCATTTTGGGCAAGAGCATCCGCAAAACCCTGATTGTCTGGGGGGGGATCATTATGGGGCTCTCCTGTATCGCGTGTGGCTTCTTGGCGTCGGGGTATTGGGATACGGCCTTTTGGATTGGGCTGGCCGGCGTGGGGGCGGGATTGTTTATTGTGCCCGTGGTGACCCTGATGCAGCAGCAATCGCCAGATGATCAACGGGGTCAGGTCATGGCTGTGAACAATGTTTTGGATATGATGGGGGTTTTGCTGGCCTCTGGCCTGTTCTGGGTTCTGGGGACGCATTTTGGATTGTCGGCCGGTGGCATCATCACCGCCAGCGGTGGGATTGTGATTTTGGCTCTGATTCTGGGGGTGATGGCGTATCCGTCTTTGCTGCATGATGCCCTGGAATCAGCCCTGTATTGGATCATGCGGCGGATTTATCGCATCAAACTGACAGGGGCCGGCCTGCACAAGGGACAATTCCCACCCTTAAAGCGTCCCACCGTGATTGTGGCGAATCATGTGACCTTTATTGATGGGTTGCTCATCAGCATGCTGGCCCCCAAACGGGTGCATTTTTTGGTTTTGGCCAAATTTTGGAAAAAGCCCTTAACCCGCTTTTGTCTGAATGTGGCGGGGGCCATTCCCTTTGGCAGCGGCGGCATCGGCGAAACACGTCATGGATTAGAGGCCGCGCGGCAGCACCTGCGCCAAGGGGGCATTGTGTGCCTTTTCCCCGAAGGGATCCTCAGCCGGACAGGACACCTTTACCCCTTTAAACGGGGGGTGGAGGCCTTGGTAGAGGGTATGGATGTTGATATTTTGCCCGTGCATCTGGGGCGTTTGTGGGGCAGCATTTTCAGTTTTTCCGGTCACCGTTTTTTCAAAAAGTGGCCAAAACAGATTCCCTATCCCGTCACCGTATCTGTGGGAGAGGTTTTGCCCCCCCAAACCCAAGCGTGGGAACTGGGGCAGATCGTTTCGGAAATGGGAACCGAGGCCATTCCCCTGCGCTATCCCCCGCATGATACCTTGGGGGGGCGCTTTGTTGTTCAAATGCGGCACCATCTGCGGGATCGTGTTTTTTCGGATACAACGGGCAAACGCTGCACAGGGTTTCAAGCCCTGGTCGGCGCCCGCCTGATTGGGCTGTGGCTGTCTGAAACCGTATCAGGGGATAAGATCCCCCTGCTGCTGCCCGCCAGTGTTGGGGGGGCTTTGGTGAACATTGCCACCGTGATGCAGGGCAAAGTGGCGGTCAATCTGAATTTTTCCTTGGGGGAAGAGGCGTTGGCCAATGCCCTAACCGCCATAGCGGCAACAAAGGTTGTCACTTCTCGCGCCTTTCTTGAAAAAGCAGGGATCCCCCCCCACGATCAGATGATTTTTCTTGAGGATATGCAGGCCACCCTGCCCAAAACACGAAAAATCCTAACAGTGCTACAGGCGGCGCTGTGCCCGTCGTTTTTGCTGAAACGATTATGGGTGCGGGGACAAAAAGAGGATACCGCCGTTTTGCTGTTTTCCAGTGGCAGCACAGGCACTCCGAAAATCATCGCCCTGTCCCACCAAAACATCATTGCCAACATTGAAAGCATCGGGATTCTGCTGGAACAGGCGGAGGAAAAAACGGTTTTATCGCTGATGGCCGTTTTGCCGTTTTTTCATTCCTTTGGCCTGACCGCCTGTTTGTGGCTGCCGGCCATAACCGGACGGCGCGTGGTGTATCATCCCAATCCGCTGGATGCCAAAACCGTGGTGAAAACCATTGCCAAGGAACAATGCGGCCTGATTGTGGCCACCCCAACCTTTATGCGAACCTATATCAACGTGGCCAAGCCCCATGATTTGGGCAGTTTAAAACTGGTGATTGTGGGGGGGGAAAAATTAACAGGGGAAACGGGGGGGAAGCTCTCATCCGCCCTGCCCCATGCCCATATCTTGGAGGGGTATGGCACCACCGAGCTGGGCCCCGTGGTTTCCGTCAATGTTCCCGATATTGATCATGGGGGCCTGCGGCACAAAGGATCGCGCCTAGGCAGCGTGGGCAAACCCATTCCTGGGGTCAGTGTTCGCATTGTGGGGCTTGAAGACGATAATCCGCTGCCCCCTGGGAAGGAAGGCCGGATTATGATCAAAAGTCCCTCCCAGATGCAGGGGTACTATAACGATCCTGAGCGCACCGCTGCCGTTGTCAAAGAGGGCTGGTATGATACCGGCGATATCGGAACACTGGATGCTGATGGGTTTTTAATCATCACAGATCGCCTGAGCCGTTTCAGCAAAATGGGCGGGGAAATGGTCCCCCACGGTAAAATCGAAGAGGAAATTCACGCCGTTTTGGGCCACCATCAAGCCGTGGTGGTCAGCTTGCCAGATGCCAGCAAGGGTGAGCGTCTGGGTGTTTTGTTTGTCAGTGATACGGTAACGCCAGACGCCCTGTATCAGGCCCTGAAAGACACCGCCCGCCTGCCCAACCTTTGGCTGCCCCGTCCGGACGCCCTGATCAAGGCGGAGGAGATTCCCCTGCTGCCCACAGGGAAAACCGATTTGAAAAAAGCGCGTGCTTTGGTCATAGAGGCGTGCATATGACATCCAAAGCCATTTTTTATCAATCCCTCGCCCCTCTGCATACCCTGCCGCGTTTGCTAGAAACCCTTTACCGCGAAGGCATCCGCTGTCTGGTCTACACCCCCGTGGCCCAGCAGCGCGATGATGTTAACGCGCTGCTGTGGACCTACAAGGTCGATTCTTTTTTGCCGCACGGCCGATGCTGTGATCCCTATGCCGAAGCCCAGCCCATATTGATTTCAAATCAATGCATTCCCCGCAATGGCGCCACGGCTCTTTTGACATTACGCGGGGAAAGCCCCGAAGACATCAGCACTTTTTCCGCCTATTATTATCTTTTCGGGGTCGGCGATGAAGAAACCACCCATAAATCCCGGGACCACTGGCGCCGCCATCAACAGGCCGGACATACCCTATCCCTTCACCGGCAGGATGAAAAAGGTTGGACACGGGTGTCCTAGGGGCGCCCCCATCATGTATCACGAAACACTGGCCAAACACGGGAAAATGCTTTAGGTTTTGGGCTGATTCATCCAGAGCTGCCGTGTGCCCTGCCCTATGTCGTCCTCTTCTTTAGATACCGAAAAAACCCCCTCATGGGTGCGAGACAATATCCGCGCTGTTTTCAGTGCCTTTGTTTTGTATGTTACGTTTACGACGTTTTTATTTCAGCCGTTTAATATCCCCTCTGAATCCATGTTGCCCACCCTAAAAATTGGGGATTTTTTGTTTGTGTCTAAGTATTCCTATGGCTATGGCCGTTATGCCTTGCCTTTGCCTGTGGATTTGGGTCCCGTTGTGGGGAAAAAACGGACATTTTTCAGAGAGCCCAAGCGGGGCGATATTATTGTTTTTGAAAATGAAAAACTTGGCGTGACGTACATCAAACGCTTAATTGCCCTGCCTGGGGACACGCTGCAGGTCAAAGACAGCATTGTTTACCTGAACGGCCAAGCCATTCAACGCACACCTGCCCCCGATTTTGTGGACGAAGAAGGACAGGCTTTCTCTGCCTTTACCGAAACACTGCCAAGTGGTGTGTCCTATACCGTCCTTGAAAAAGATGGCAATATGGACCATCTGGACAACACCCCCTTAATCACCATTCCCCCAGAGATGTATTTTATGATGGGGGACAATCGGGATCGCTCTGCGGACAGTCGGGATCCCTCTTTGGGTCTTGTGCACCAAAGCACGTTCCGTGGGCGGGCAGAGCGGATTTTTTATTCCAGCCGCGGCAATCATAATATCTTACAGTTTTGGGCCTTCCCCTTCAGCTTAAGAGCCGATCGCTTTTTTGTTGATTTAAGACCTTTTTATTAAGAACAAGGACTTTTGATTCATGATCACATCCTTGGAGAAAGCTTTGGGCCATACCTTCGCCAGACGGGACCTTTTGGACCAAGCCCTGACCCATGCCAGCATCCCCAGCAGCGTCAGTTATGAACGTCTGGAATTTTTGGGCGATCGCGTTTTGGGGCTGGTGATGGCAGAATGGCTTCTTGAGGCCTTTCCCACAGAGTCCGAAGGGGCCATTGCCAAACGATTTGCCGCCCTGGTGTGCAAAGAAGCCCTGTTAGAGGTGGCAGATGCCCTCAACCTTTCCACCCACGTGCGGGCGCATATGGGGGATCGCGCCCTGTTGTCACGGGGGCAAGATGGGATTTTGGCGGATTGTTGCGAAGCCCTCATCGCAGCCCTTTATCTGGATGCAGGTTTGGATACAGCCAGAGCCTTTATCCGATCGTACTGGCAAACGCAGCTGACGCAGCGGGACCGCCCCCCTCAAGATGCCAAGTCCGCCCTGCAAGAATGGGCCCAAGCCCGCGGATATGATCGCCCAGAATACACCATCACCGACACCACGGGTCCTGACCATCATCCCCATTTTACCGTCAAAGTCACCCTTCAGGGGCTGGAAGAAGACGTTATTGCCACCGGAACATCCAAAAAACAGGCCGAACAACGCGCTGCGGAACAGGCCCTAAGGCAGCTATCATGACCGACAAACCAGAACAAGACCCAAAGGCCACCACCCCTGCCTGCCCAACCCAAAGCGGGGTGGCCCTGTTTTTAGGGGTTCCCAATGCGGGAAAATCCAGTCTGCTGAATGCTGTTTTGGGGGTTAAGCTGGCGGCCGTCAGCCACAAACCCAACATGACCCGTTTTTGTATCACCGGCGTTCACACCGAGGGCACCGCCCAAATGATTCTGATGGATGCCCCAGGATTGATGCAATCCCCCCAAAATTTGCTGGAAAAAACCATTCAGACCCATTTAAAGCAAACGCTCACAACCGTTGATGTGGTGGTGGCGGTTGTGGATGTGGCCACCGCTTTTCATGACCGAGAGCGGCACGTCTACACCCTGTTGGCGCGGGAAACAAAACCGGTCCTGTTGGTTCTGAACAAAATTGATACCGTCAAAAAAACGGATTTGCTGCCCATGCTGGCCCGTTTTCAGCAGGAAACACCCTTTTGGAAAGCGATTATCCCCGTATCCGCCCAAAAACGACAGGGCATTGACCGTGTGCTTTCTGAAATCAAAGCCTGTCTGCCTTCGGCCCCTTGGTTGTGTGCAGAGGATGACCTCAGCACGCTGCCCATGTCGTTTTTGGCCACAGAGGCCACAAGGGAACAAATTTATAAATATCTGCATGATGAATTGCCCTATCACCTGAATGTGACGGCGGACTCTTGGGAAACCAAGCGCGATGGCAGTGCCATTATCCGTCAAACCGTGTGGGTGGATCAAGACCGCTATCGCCGTATTTTGCTGGGGCACAAGGGACAAACCCTAAAATCCATCGGCGAAGGAGCGCGGCATACCCTTTCCCGCGTTTTGGGGCACCCTGTGCATTTGTTTTTGACGGTTATGGTGGATTCTGAATGGACGAAACGCGTGCTGCTCACCCCAGGGGGCACGGCCCCATGATACATCGCCTGTCTGTGCCCGACTATCTCAGCACCCTGCCCCTGAGCATTAAAACCATCATCACCCTGCCGGCGGATGCATCCCACCGGACCTTTCATCGGTTGATCACAGAGGATGGTTCTCTGATTCTGATGGATGCCCCGCCCCCTTTGGAGGATATTCGCCCCTATGTGCAGGTGGCGGATGTGCTCAAAAGCCACAACCTCTCTGCCCCCCTGATTCTTCACCAAGACGCCGTGCATGGCTATGTGGTGATGGAGGATTTGGGTGAGGATACCTTCACGCGCGTTTTGGCCAGCAGCCCAAAGACAGAACCCGCGCTGTATCAAAGCGCCCTGTCTGTTTTGGTGCATTTGACCCACCAAGCGCCCCCCGCTGATCTTCCCCCATACGATCTGGCCCTGCTGATGCGGGAAGTGGCCCTTTATCCTGATTGGGCGGTGTCCTTTTCCCCCGGGCAGCGCACCCTGTGGGATGATGTCTGGACAGATGTTCTGGAAACAACGGTTTTATCCTCCCCCCAAAAAACACTGGTTTTGCGGGATTACCATGTGGATAACATGATCTGGCTGCCCCAGCGCGAGGGGGTTAAGCAATGCGGACTTCTGGATTTTCAAGATGCGGTGATTGGGCATCCGGCCTATGATTTGGTGTCTCTGCTTTGGGATGCCCGCCGCGATGTGCCGAATAAAGGCCGGTGGTTGATCTCCTATTTAAATGAAACGGGGTTTGAGGCAGAGCGCTTTATGCCCGTATATTTTGTATTGGGATTGCAACGCACGCTGAAAATCATTGGGATTTTTCACCGCCTGAACCGACGTGATGGCAAAGCCCAATACCTGCAGCATTTGCCCCGATTGCAAAAGTATGTGGATGTCTTTTTGGCCCAGCCAGCCTGCGCCCCACTGGCCAAGACCTTGGGCGATCTCTTGCGCGGTCCTTAAACCATGACACAGCCATCTTCCCCTGCCCTTCCCTCCACCGCCATGATTTTGGCTGCGGGCCTCGGGACCCGCATGATGCCCCTGACCCATCACCAGCCCAAGGCCATGGTCCCCGTTCTGGGTCGTCCCATGATCGATGGCATTTTGGATCACTTAGCGGCCATGCAGGTTCAAAAAATTGTAGTGAACGTTCACTATCAGCGCGACCCCCTGATTCAACACTTGAAACATCATCCCCTCAACCAGCGCATTGTGATTTTGGAGGAAGACGAACGTCTGGAAACCGGCGGCGGCGTTGTGAACGCTCTCCCCCATCTTGGTCCCCTTCCTTTTTTTTGTATCAACTGCGACAGTTTATGGCTGGATGGGCCAACACCGGCCCTGACCCGATTGGCCCGTGGGTTTCATCCGGACACCATGGATGCCCTGTTGCTGCTGTATCCCACCGTGAAATTGCCGGCGGAGCACACCGCGGGGGATTTTTTCATGACCCCTTCGGGGCAGCTCCGCCGCCGCGCAAGGCCCCACATCGCCCCCTATCTGTATACCGGCATTCAAATCATTCACCCCCGTTTTCTGGCGGGCCAAGCACGGCGCCCGTTTTCATTAAACGTGGTTTACAATCAGGCCCTGTCCCAAGGCCGCCTGTTTGGGCAAACCCATGACGGCCTGTGGTATCACGTCAGCACGCCTGAGGATGTGACAAAAACGGAAGATGCGTTGGGGGCGTTGGGGCTAACCCGATGATGGTGGCCACAACCCCTGCACACTATCCTGCATGGGACTCAGCAAGGGGGCGGTGAGGGTCTGTTCCTGTCCCGTCACAGGGTTTTTAAAGGTCACGGAGCGTGCGTGCAAATGCAGCCCCGCGGCCAACCGCAAGGGCAGAGGTTCCGCCCGCCCGTACTTGCGATCCCCGATGATGGGGTGGCCCATGGTCATGCAATGCACACGCAGCTGGTGCATGCGACCTTGTTTGGGGCGCAGCTCCAGATGGGATAAAGCCTCTTCAAAAGCATTCAACACACGCCAGTGGGTTTCGGCCTCTTGCCCCTCTGGATCAATCCGCACAAATCCCTGATGCGCCAGCAAGGGGGCACGCATAACCCCCGCGTTTTTCGGGGGAACGCCGTAAACCAGAGCCTCATAAACTTTTGTGAACAGATGTTCGCGGATTTGGGCGGACAGGGCCTCCGCCGCCGCCCGCGTTTTGGCCATGATGATCAATCCTGTGGTGGGCATATCCAGACGGTGGACCAAACGGGGCTGCCCTTCCCATCCCTGATGATGCCACCACGCCAGCATCATCTGATCCAAAGCCCGCGTGATACCCTTACCCCCCTGACTGGCGACGCCGGCGGGTTTGTTCAGGGCGATCAGGCCCTCGTCTTCATAAAGGATCATGCCCTCCAAAGCCG
>CANGYM010000026.1 GCA_947458145.1 Alphaproteobacteria bacterium
GCCCCATGGGCCACAGCGCGGGCGCCCACCTGATGGGCAATGTCAATTTGCCGTTTGGCAATCAGGGGGCGGGCAATGGATGTGCCCAGCAAATACACCCCCTCGTACAGGGCATTGGCCCGAAACATGGGGAACACGTACTCTTTGACAAAGGTTTCCCGCAGATCCTCAATAAAAATCTGCGTGATGCCCATGGCGGCGGCTTTGGCGCGGGCGGGTTCGATTTCATCCTCTTGCCCCAAATCGGCGGTGAAGGTCACAACCTCGCAATCCTTCTCAACCTGCAACCATTTGGCAATGACGGATGTATCGAGTCCCCCAGAATACGCCAGAACAACTTTGGTTTTCATACTATCATCCTTCTGTTTTCGTGATGCCCCTTTCTACAGGATTCTGCCGGCCTAAGGAAGGGGTTTGGTGGGGCGCAGGACGCCCCCCCGCCGTATTTTTTACCTTAGGTTTTTTTCCCAGCATCGGTACAGCGCTTCCTGCATGGCATCAATCTGGTGCGGCGCCACTTTGAAGGTGATTAAGCCATCCTCGTCCTCGGGCTGCTTATCCAGCAAAGCCATCAGGGTCACCGCGGCCTTCATCCTTTGTTCCATGCTGGGCGTATTCTCCCCGTTAATCAGGGGATCCCCCTGCATAATATCCTGAAAAAACGCCATCAAATCTTGGCGGCTGAGTTTGGGTTTGGTGGGTATTGACATTGTTTAATCTCCTTAAAAATATAAAGACATGAGAAAAAAGGGCAGGGGGCAAGCACGGAAGCACAGAACATCCCTTGACACACCCCCCCGAAGTATTGTACAAATAATATGTACAACTTAAGGCAAAGGGATATGTATGATCTTCACCACCACCTATTCAGCGTTGCGGCAAAATTTGGCCAGTGTTCTGCAAAAGGTTGTGGATGATCGTTTGCCCTGCATCGTGTCCCGCCGTGGTCATGGCGATGTTGTCATCCTGCCGCGCGAGGACTGGGAGGGGATGGAGGAAACATTGTATTTGTTATCGAATCCCGAGAATGCCCGTCAATTAGAAGAATCCATAGCGCAAGGCCAACGGGGGGACATTCACTTGGCGCCCTTTGAAAACCTATGAAGGTCTATTTTACCCCGCGGGCTCTGGTTGAATATCAGTATTTTGAACGCAAACAAAAAAAATTGGCCCGTCGTATTCAAACATTGTGCGAGGATATCAAGAAAACCCCCTTTGCGGGACTGGGAAAACCTGAACCTTTGTGGCACACGCTATCGGGATATTGGTCCCGTCGTATCGATCAAACCCACCGTTTGGTGTATGGGATCGAAGACGATAAAATCGTGATTTACAAATGCCGCAATCACTATGATGATAAATAATCCCTAATCCCTAATCCCTAACCCCTAAAAATGAATCCCACACTCATCCTTTTCGCGGTCGCTCCAGCGGCCGGCGCGGGGATCGGCGGTGTGGCTGGCGGGCTTGGTGCAGGGGACGCATCCCACGGACAGATAGCCACTATCCAGCAGGGGATGATCCGGCAGGCCGTTGGTTTCCATATGATACCGCAAACGGGCAAAGGGCCAATTATACAGGGGATTGATTTTGTAATGGGTGCCGTCGTATTCGATGGGCGGGAGGGTGGTGCGGCTGCCGCCGTGGTATTGCTTGCGCCCCGTGATCCATGCGCGGTAGGGGGTCAGGGCCTTTTGCAGCGGCAACACCTTGCGCAGTTCACAGCACCGGTCAACATCCCGCTGCCACAGGGTGCCATCGGGATCATCCTGATGAATCAGAGGATCAGGCTTTAACCAATGCACGTTGGTCAGGTTCAGATGCTGGGTCAGGGTTTGCACATATGCCAGCGTTTCGGGGAACAGTTTTTCTGTATCCAAAAACAAAACGGGCAGGGCGGGATTCACCTGCGCCATCAGATGCAGCAAAACGGCGGATTCCGTGCCAAAGGACGACACCATAGCCAGACCCGACGGAAAATCCTGCGTCAGGGCGCGGTGCATCAACCCCTCGGTGGTCAGGCCGCGATAGGTTTCCTGCAGGGTGTCCAGGGGTGGCAGGGTTAGGACCACATCCCCTCCAAATTATACAGCGCCCGCGCTTCGGGGCGAAACAGGTGGACCATGACGGATCCGATATCCAAAACCACCCAATCCGTGGCCCCATAACCATCACGGCGGATGGGATGGGTGGGGGTGGCAAAGGTCTCAATGATCTTATCGGCCAGGCCATGAATCTGGGCCCGCGATGTTCCCGTGGTCACAATCAGAAAATCCGTCATCACCGTTTTATCGGCAATGGGCAGAATGGTGATCTCTTGGGCTTTGTTGTCCTCCAAAAAGGCCTTCAGGGCCTGAACCTCTGGGGGCAGGGTATGGTGGTCTGTGGAGGGAACAGCGGACAAAACAGGGATCTGGGGCAAAGAAGGGGTCATAATCAGGACGCAGCGCGAAGTTCAGTCGAAGAAATCTGTGGTAACCGCAACCGCAACCGGCACCAGCCGGCAGGGGTTTCAAAAATCCTTTGGGGAGATGTCTGATAATCAGAAAATGCGAAAGCAGCAACGGGATTCATGACACCATTGTACCCCATCCGATCAAACAGCGCAAGGCGATGCTGGGTCATAATCTGTTGCCACCGATCCCAACGATGGATATGGCAAAAGGCATCCCACCCCATCAACCAGACAAACTGCGCTTTGGGATACGCGGCATTCAGGGCTTGCAAGGTGAAATAGGTCTTGCCGTCCTCTGGCAATCCCAAAACATCCATGTTGGGGTGGGGTTTCAGCATCCGGCGCACCGCGCTGCACCGCACATCCTGCGGCGGCGGCGCATACCCCCCCGCAAAGTGCTTCAGCGGATTGGTGGGGGCCACCATCCACCACACACGGTCCAGATTTAAACGCGTCATGGCCTGCTGCGCCAACGCCAAATGCCCTGCATGCGGCGGATCAAACGACCCCCCCAGCAAGCCAATCCTGAGGAAACGCGTGGGTTTCAAAACGCGGGGCAGGTGCATGGGGTCTCTATACCGTCAAAAAAAAGCCAGACCAAAACTATCGTTTTTTGTCATCCTTCACAAGAAGGGTGTTCTGCTCCACCCACAGCTGCATCACCCCCCGCGTGTCCCCCAAAATCCTCAAAATATACGCCTGATCTTCAGGGGTCATTTGGGCGCGTTGGCTGAGTTGACAGCAGGCATCCACCAGTGCCACCGCCCCCATGTTGGCCGCCACGCCTTTCAGGCCGTGCAGGGTTTCCCGTTGCTGCTGCGGGCTTTGCGTGGTCAAGGTTTTTAAGGGCGTTTCATAATCCGTGGCCAGAAAGCCCTGAATCAGGTCCATCAGAACATCCTGCCCCACATCCTGAATCAACGTTTGCAAACGCCCAGAATCCAACAGGGCGGGCGGGATGGTCATGACGCCGCCGCTTGGGTTTGGGGCTCTGCCTCCTCTGTTCTGCAGCTGACAAAAACAAACGTATTGTCATCCGGTACGTGATTGGGGCGGGTGACATTCAGGTAGGCTTTGATCAAATCTAGAAAAAATGCCGGCTCTGTGCTTTGTGCCAAGCTGTTTAAGGCGTCTTCGGTAAAGGCCGTTTCGCACAAATCCGGATGCAACAGGCCATCGCTATAGGCAAAAAAGCATCCCCCATCCGGCAGGGGCACAGTGACGGCCTCAAAAACCGCATCCTCAACAATCCCCAGCGGCAGGCTTTGGCTTTCTGCAATATGGGTGCAACGCCCATCGGCATCCCAAACAATCAATTGCGGGTGGGCGGCCGAGGCATAGGTCAGGGTATGCCGCTGCGTATCCAAAACCATCACAATCATGGTGGCAAAATGCCCCAGCGGCATATAGGCTTTCAGGGCATTGTTAATTTTTGCCAAATACACATCAGGATTGTCATCCGGCAGCATGGGATTATGCCCCATATACGCCTGCAGCCACACCGTATGCAGCGCCGCATGAACCCCGTGCCCGCTGAAATCCACCAGCGACATCAGCACGCGATGCCCATCCAAACCAGACACATGCCACATATCGCCGCCCAACTCGGTAGAGGGGTGGCAATACCCATCCACCATAACCCCATAACGCCCATGAATGGCCTGAATTTTATGGGGTGATGGCAACAGGGACCGTTGAATGTCATAGGCACGGCGCAGTTCATGCGCCACGCGCTTTTGATAACGCATCAAATCCTGCGTTAAAAACTGATGCCCCAGATGGATGGACACACGGGCCAACAATTCATCTTTGTGAACGGGTTTGGTGATTAAATCCGTGGCGCCGGCCTCAAAAGCCGCCGCGCGGTCCTGCGTGCTGTCCATTTGGGTGATGACCAAAATGGGGATATCCTCGTGATCGTGGTCCCGCCGGATGATGCGGCAAACGTCAAACCCGCTCAGATGGGGCATATGCAAATCCAGCAAAATCAGGTTCGGATTGTGCTGCTTTTTCATCTCCAGCGCTTCGATGCCATCGGCGGCCTCAAAAATCTGTCTATATCCCTTGGTGGCCAGCAGGGCGCGGATCAAATGACGGTTGACCCTGTCATCATCCACAATCAAAATGCGGGCGTTGGTATGATAGTGCGGGGATTGCATTATATGGCCTCTTTCCAACAAAACCGCATTGTTAGTTCCTTGACCTTGGGATCAAAGGTCATGTCTTCCGTCAGGCGGCGAATCAAACTTAATCCCCCAACGCCGTGCCCACGATCCTCTGCGGGCAAAGAAACCTGCGGATCCCCAAAATCTTTAACAACGATGGATAATCCCTCCGCCGTCGCATCACATGTCACAAAAACGGGGCGGGATCCCAAACGGGGATCGTCCAAACGGTCCTGCACTTGCTGTGTGATCCCACTGCAGTGAATGTCCATCAGTTCCAGATTGCCGTGCAGAGCCGCATTATACAGCGCCTCGTGCAGGCAGACCCTGACACAAAAACGGGTATCATCATCCATGGGGGGCAACGCCGAAATCACCCGCGTGGCACAGTCACTCCCCAAGATGGCATGGCTCGAAAAGGCAAACACCATAACCCCCAATACAGATCCTGTGGGTTTAGCCAACCACTTTGAACAACTGATCAAATTTGGCAATGTCCAAAATCCGCAGAACATCCCCCTTGGCATTGTTCAGCGACAGGGCCATTTTCTGTTTGATGCATGCATCCCGCAGCAACAACAGCATACCCAGTCCACCAGAATCAATAAAATCCAGATGTTCCAAATCCACGGTGCAGGATGTGCATCCCTGCCCCGATTGCAAATCATCCAGAATCCCCCGAAACTGATCGTGATCCATGGCCGTAAAATGGCCGCTAAGCGCGATTTTTTTGGTATTGCTTTGTGTTGTAACTTCAACTTTGCTCATGGCTCACCTCGTTAAAAAAGTTCGATATCTTCACCACTGAAGGTTTTGTTTTCTTTCTTATTCAAACCCACCAAGTCCTTCAGGGAACCGTCCTGTCCGCGGGTTAAAAAGGCCCGCAGACGTTTTTCGCGGCTTTCCTCCAACGACAAAGCCGCAATGCCTTGATTTAGGGCTTGAAAGGCCTCTTGTTCAGAACCTTGCTTATCCCCCCCAGTTCCCATCAGGGCCTCCAGAGAATGCGATTGCAACGTGTTGCGCTTCGCAAAGGCCCGCATGGTGTCCGTGACGTATTCCAGCGCCTGCTTGGCGCGGTCCTGAACCTGAAAATTCGAAACCAATTTGCTGATTTCTTTGCATTTTATGGTATTTTCCATGACGTTGGTCACCGTTTCGGAAAAATACTGGCTTTGTTTGACCAAATTTTTGGTGATGCGTTCAGTTTTTTCCTGCAGGATCATTTGCGGGATCATATCTTTGTTGGCCAGCCGCATCATGATTTTGTGGGATTCTGTCATGCCTTGGCGGATGGTGTTGATCTCGGCCCCCAGATTGTGGGCAAAGCCGTTGATCCCCTCGGCCAGCTCGCGCAGCTCATCGGACACCACTTTAAACGTGCTGCCTTCGGCTCCGGAACGAACGGCCTCGATGGTGGCGTTGATGGCCACCATGTTGGTGCGTGAATTCAAAACCCCGATTTTGTTGACCATGGCCTCCACACGTTCCATCTGCACCATGACGTTGCCCAAAACAAACACCAGATTCATGGCCTCTTTGGAATAAAAGATATTCAGATCAATAATTTCTGAAAACGTGCGCGTGACAAAATCGGTGAACTCATCCAGGTTCATGTCTTTGTCTTCCACCTGAATGGAATTGGCTTGTTTGACCACTTGCTCTAAAAAGTTTCCCTGCGCGGTGTTGATTTTGGAAATTTCCATAAAATTTCCCACCATGCGGCTGATCTCGTCTTCCAAATGGTTGGACAGGGATTCCACATCATGGGATAAATTTTGCAAAATAGAGGATTCCAGATCGCTGCCAGCGGCAACACAACCCAGAATTTCATTGTGATGACTGGTATCCAGTGTCTTTTGCGGTATGCGGGGCAGGGGGGTTAGTGCTGGGTTCATGATGCGGCCTCGCAGTATTTCATAATTTTGGGGGCCATATCATTCAGGGCCAGTTCCTGACAAACCCCGCCCGCGGCCATGGCCGCTTTGGGCATACCGTAAATCACGCAGCTGGATTGGTTCTGGCCCAGAGTATGGGCCCCTTTATCCCGCATGACTTTCAGGCCCATGGCCCCATCGGTGCCCATGCCTGTTAAAACGATCCCCAGCGCTTTGGATCCAAAAACATCCGCAACAGATTGGAACATCACATCCACCGACGGACGGTGGGCGTTAACCTTTTCCGTATCCAGCAGGGACACGATGGCATCATATTTTGTTTTTTTCACCACCAAATGACGGCCCCCGGGGGCGATATAGACATAACCTGGCTGCAAACGATCCCCATCTTTGGCCTCAACCACCGTCAGGGGCAGCAAAGCGTTCAAACGTTTGGCCAGACTTTCGGTAAAATGGGGCGGCATATGTTGGGTCACCAGAATGGGGGGCATCATGGCGGGCAGGTTTTTGAAAATGGTTTCCAGCGCCTCCACCCCACCGGTGGATGAACCGATGGCCACAACGACGTTCTGTTTAATTTTGATGGGGGCCACCGCGCCTGCCTTTGTTTTGGTGCGCTGGATTTGGATGTTGGCTCTGGCGGCGTTTTTGACCTTTTCCCGAATGACATCCGCCATCTCTTCGATTTCTTTAAAGGCGTAATTGGATGGCTTGGTGATAAAATCCACCGCCCCCAGGGCCAAAGACCGCAACGTCACATCCGCCGATTCTGTGGTTTTGCTGGAAATCATCACCACGGGCATGGGTTTTAACCGCATGATCTTTTCCAGAAAAGATACCCCGTCCATATGGGGCATTTCCACATCCAACGTCAAAACGTCCGGATTCAGGGTGTTCATCATCTCTTTGGCCTCGATGGGGTCATTGGCTGCCCCCACCACGTGCAGGGCGGGATCGGCCTGCAAGATTTCCGTTAACAGCTTCCGAATGAACACGGAATCATCGACAATCAAAACTTTAATGGGGGTCATGGGATCACCTAAAATAATTCAATTTCACAGTCTTTGGGCTTAAAGGCACGTTGGTAGCGTGTTTCTTGTTTAATAATCTCTTGATTCTCCCCTTCCACGGGGACTTTCTTTTCAATCACGGCGCCCGTGGCCGGAAAATAAAACAAACGGCGGGCACACCGTTCCCCCAAACTTTTTTGGGTGACACGTAAATTTTCAGACCGGACGTAATCGTTAATAAAAGCGATGTTTTTATCCCCCACCCCCATGATATCTCCCATGATCTGGCCGCCGCCGAAGATCTTGACTTCTAGATCCGTGCGTTTGCGTCCCAGGGTCAGGATCTCGTTGATCAAAACCTCCATGGCAAAATTGCCAAACCGCATCCCCGCGCTGTGCCCGCCCCACGTGCCAGAATCACTTTTGGGCAGCATAAAATGATTCATCCCCCCCCGTTTGGTTTTGGGGTCATAAATGCACGCGGAAATACACGATCCCAAAACGGTGGACAGCACTTCATCAACCGCATGGCTGACGTAATGATCCCCGGGCAAAATCTTCACCACATAGGCATCTTGCTGCGCATCATAATAGGCCTCGCGCCCATCATGGGTTTTTTTGATTTTGATTTTGGACAGGGTGGGTGTCATGACGCAACTTTCCGGTAAATCGTGCGTCCGACCATTTTCAGGGGCAAGGCTTTGTTGCGTACACTTTCCGAATGCCCCAAATACAGATACCCACCAGGTTGCAAAACATCACAAAACTGGGAAATGATTTTGTTTTGCAATTCATGATCAAAATAAATCAACATGTTGCGGCAGAAAATAATGTCGAATTTATCCCGCAGGGTCCAGGGTTTGATGATGTTTAATTGATCAAAACGCACCATGGATTTGATCATGGGACTCATTTCCAGACAGGTGTCATTTTTCCGCACCATGCCATTTTGAAAATAGGTCTGGGGAATTTGGGATTTTAAATCCAAACTGTACTGCGCCGTCATCCCGTTGGCCAAAACGTTGCTATCCAAATCCGTGGCCAGAATGCGGATGCTGCGTGCCACTGTTTCGCTGTTGTTTCCTGCCAAGCTCAGGGCCAGGCTATAGGGCTCCTGCCCCGAAGAACACCCGCACGACCAGATGGACAGTCCCCGTTTCACGGGGCAAAAGGTCTCAATCAAATGATCAAAATGATGGTCTTCGCGAAAAAACAGGGTATGATTTGTGGTCATACTGTTGATTAAAAACGATATTTCATCGGACCCCTTGCGGGATGACAGCAGCATCAGATAATCGTTGAAACTCTCCAGATTCAGGGCCTTTAACCGTTTCACCAGCCGCGCATACATCATATCTTTTTTTGACAGCTTCATGGTGATGCCGGTCTCGCGCTCTACGCGGCCGGCAATATCCAGAAACTCGCCGTCAGAAAAAGAAAGTTTGGTTAAAGGGCTGATGGCCATGATGGGGATTCCTAATTTTTCTTTTCTGGTTTGGCCAGAAAATCATCGTCATTGACGGGCAGTTGGTTGCCAATCAGGGTTTGAATATCCAGCAGCATGGTCATCATGCCGTTGCTTTCCCCCAATCCCATGACGCTGTTCATGCGTTCCACCTCTTTGCCGCGGTTGCGGGGGGGCGGTTGGATTTGATCCTGGGAAAACGATAAAATGTCCGAAACCGCATCCACCAGAAACCCCACAATGCGGCCCTGAATGCACACAATCAAATTCACGTGCTCTGTGCTGGGATGGGTTAGCCCTTGGCCAAAGACCGCCCGCAAATCATAAATGGGCACAATGGCACCGCGCAGGTTTAAAACGCCCCGCATACTGGTGGGCGTGTTGGGCAGGGGGGTCACGTGGGTCCATGCTTTGATTTCCCGCACGTCCTTGATGTTCAGGCCATAATGCTTCCCATCGACGTAAAAGGTCACAAACTGCTGATCTTCCTCAACAGTGTTTTCGTTCAGGGTTTTGGCAAGGCTGTTCATAATAACATTCTCCTTTTTCGTGTTGTGTTCAGGCGGCGAAGGCTAGGGAATCGCCCTGTTTGGTGTGCAAATCATACAGCGACGCAGGATCCAAAATCAGGGCAACGCTGCCATCCCCCAAAATGGTGGCGGAGGAAATGCCTTCGACGGGATCATAATTTTCCTCTAAACTTTTGATCACCACCTGCTGTTTGCCCACCAATTCATCCACGAACAGGGCAAAGGTGGTCTGTTCGCTTTCCACAATCAAAACCAATCCCTGCCAGGGTTCGTCATAGCGTGCGGGGATGTTAAACAGTCGGTTCAAGCGCAACAGGGGGATGTAATGATCCCGCAAATCCAAAACTTCGCCGCCCTCTGTGATGGTGGCAATGTCTTGGCGTCTGGGGCGCAGGGATTCCAAAATGTTGCTGATGGGCAAAATCAATTTTTGCGATCCCACCCGCACAATCATCCCATCCATCACCGCCAGCGTCAGGGGTAAGGACAAAACAAAGCGGGCCCCAACGCCGGCTTCGGATTTCACGTAAACTTTGCCCCCAATGGACTGGATGTTGCGTTTCACCACATCCATACCCACGCCGCGGCCCGAGATATTCGATATCTGCTCCGCCGTGGAAAAGCCAGGGTTGAAAATCAGTTGGTGCAATTCATCGGCACTCATCAAATCAGGGTTTTCAATCAGGCCCCGCTCTTTGGCTTTTTCAGCAATTTTTTTGGTGTTTAAACCCGCGCCATCGTCCCGAATTTCAATCAAAATCCGCCCGCTGCGATGACCGGCAGACACGCTGATGGTGCCCTCGGCGGGCTTGCCGGCGGCTTTGCGGGTTTCGGCATCCTCGATCCCATGGTCAATGGCATTGCGAATCAGGTGGGTTAAGGGGTCCGCCAGATTTTCAATAACCGTTTTGTCCACTTCGGTTTCTTCCCCAGTCATGACCAGCTTAATGTGTTTGTTCACATCTTTGGACACATCCCGAACCAGCCGCGGTATACGGGCAAAGGCCATCCTGACTGGCTGGGCCCGAATGGCCATGACATGATCCTGCAGTTCGCGGGTGTGGGTGGACAGCTCTTCGATCCCCCGTGCCAGATGGGGGTATCCATCCCGCGCCAGTTTTTCAGCCTGTTGGGACAGCATGGCATGGGTGATGACCAGCTCGCCCACCATGTTGACCAAACGATCAATTTTATCCAGATCCACCCGAATGGAGGACACTTTGGATTCCCCTGTTTCGATTGCCGGAGAGGCATCAGAGGGGGGTGTGGGTTTCATCTCTCCGGCAACCGTCCTGTCTGTTTCGGTGATGGTTAAATCACAATCATCCAAAACAAATTCAAAAACTTCTGTGATGGCATCCTTGTGGTGCGTGGTGGTCAGCGTGATGGTCCATGATAAATAACCACCCACGGCATCCATGGCGGATAAATCCGGCAAGGCATCCACATTCACCGACAGGATCATTTCCCCCAGACCGCCCAATTCCCGCAGCAACAGCAGGGGTTCGTTGGCCTTTTCATACAAACGGCTGTGGGGTTTAAAAACGATGGTATAGGTGCGGCTGGTCCCTTTTTTCGCATCAGAAGACGACGCATGCGCAGCGGGCAGGGGGGCATGTTCAGCCCCATCCATATACTGCGAAAGGTCCGCTTTGGCCTTGGCATCAAAGGTTTCGGCCAGAATTTGATCCTGTTCCGCCGCTGCCACAATGGCCGCCAAAACATCCGAGGATGTAACCAGAACCTCCATCAATTCCGGATCCAGCGCCAGCCGGTGATCCCGCACAGAATCCAAAACCGTTTCAAAAATATGGGCAAAGGACACGATGTGATCACATCCAAAAGCCCCCGCGCCCCCCTTAATCGAATGCACAGCGCGGAAAATCGCATGCAGGTGTTCGTCCTGATAATCTCCGGATTCCAAAGACAAAAGCAATGTCTCGATTTCCTGAAGACGTTCCTGACATTCTTCGAAATACGTTTTGCGAAAAGATTGCATATCCATGATCGTTATCCCCTACGCGGCAACCTTGTTGACAACCTGAATCAGCTTTTCAGGGTTAAAGGGCTTAACAATCCAGCCCGTCGCCCCCGCATTTTTGCCCTGATCCCGCTTTCCCTGTTCCGATTCTGTGGTTAAAATCAGAATGGGGGTGCTCTGGTATTGGGACAGACCCCGCAAATGGCCGATCAACGTGATGCCATCCATATTGGGCATATTGATATCTGTGATGATCACGTCAAACGTGCCTTCCTGCGCGACTTTCAGGCCATGCGCCCCGTCATCGGCGGTGGTGACGGCAAAGCCCGCCTCAGTCAAGGCAAAGCTGACCATGTCCCGCATGGTTTTGGAATCATCAACGGCTAAAACAGTTTTTGACATAGGGAACTACTCCGTCATTTGGTGATACAGGCTTTGGCAGCCAAGGTCTGAAAATGCACGTTCCATCACAGAGGACGGGTGGGCCAAACGCAAAATTTTGCTTTGCTTTTGAAATCCCAAGGCTGCCGCAATCAAGACCTGAACCGCGGGGGTGGTGATTTTTCCCACCTTGCTGGCATCCAGCGTGCATGTCTGCCGCGCCGGCGTATCCTCCAGGGCCTTCTGAAGCCACGTCAGAACCTCCCTCGCTTGAAACAAACCCATATCAACAGATAGCTGCATAAAACACCTCGGGAACAACCAAAACGTTTATTTGTAAGATAATCCAACTTTAGGATGTATCCGTTAAGATAACGTGAAGGAGAGCAGGGATTTTCCCTTAAAACGCACGCTCAAAACCAGTTTTCATTAGACAAACACAGCGCAGCTTTTCATAATGGTTTTTTTTCAGCCTGTTGGGATTTTTACGCTATGACTTTACCCATGATTTTGACGCTGTCGCGTTTGGCCATTCTGCCGTTGTTTTTTGTTTTGATGATTGTGCCTTTGTCTTGGGCGTCTTACGGGGCCTTGATCATTTTTGTTGCCGCAGCTTTGACGGATTTTCTGGATGGTTTTTTGGCCCGCAAGTTGGGGCAGACGTCGGATTTGGGCGCCTTTTTGGATCCTGTGGCGGATAAACTGTTGACCCTAACCGCCCTGATTATGTTGGTTTTCGTGCATCAACTCAGTATGGTGGGCCTGCTGGCCGCCCTGTGCATTCTGTGGCGAGAGGTCGGCATCATGGCCCTGCGTCAGGCCATGGCCCACAAAGGCCACCCTGTTGAGGTCACATGGATCGCCAAAGTCAAAACCGCCGTGCAATTTTTGGCCATAACCCTGCTGTTGCTGGCCTTTGCGCGGGAGGATGAAACCATCAACATCAGGGGGGATGAAACCATAAACATCATTGGCCAAGTCCTGCTGGTGGTGGCTGCCCTGCTCACCATGCATAGTTTTATGGGGTACGTCCAAGCGGCCCTGCCGTTTTTCAAAGACGCCAATGTTCAAAACCATGACGAGGAAACGTTGTGAGCCTATACGCGTTTCTGGATGACAGCGTGCCCCGTTTGGTGTCCGCTTGCTTTGATGCGGGGGATTTGATTTTGCGCCATTACAAAGCCGACCTAACCCCCGAGGTTAAGGCCGATGGCTCCCCCTCCACCGTGGCGGATAAGGAAGCCGAGGCCATTTTATGCGCCACCCTAAACACTCTGCCCCAACAGTTTCCCATCATTGCGGAGGAAGCCTTTGAGGGGAAACTGGCACTGGATGTTTCCCACGAAACCTTCTGGTTGCTGGACCCCTTGGATGGAACGCGGGAATTCCTCAGCCATACCGACGAATTCACCGTCAACATAGGTTTGGTCCATCAAGGCATCCCCGTGTTTGGCATGGTGTATATTCCTGTTGAGGGTTTTTTGTTTTTTGGCCGCCAAGGCCGAGGCGCCTGTATGATGGGGCGGGATGGCATGGCAACCCTTTTAAAACCCAGCGCCCGCCCCCTGAACCAACTGCGGATGATCACCAGTCGCCAGACCAAGGCCTCCCCCCAAATGTTTTTGGACAAAATCGCCCCCGTGGCCTGTGTGACCACAGAGCTGCACGCCGGCAGTTCCCTGAAATTCTGCCGCATTGCTGAGGATCGGGCCGACATCTACCCCCGCCCAGGCCGCACCATGATGTGGGACACCTGCGCGGGCGATGCCCTGCTGCGCTCTATGGGCGGCATGGTCATGGACGCCACAGGCGCCCCGCTGACATACGATTCCAAAACCCTGGAAAACCCCCCCTTTATGGCCCTGTCGGCGGATGTTTGGGGGGTGCTTTCGGACGGGTGAGGGGGGACAGGGGAGGGGTGATTCCTTTACCCACGTTTGCCGGTGCAAAAATCCTCATGCTTTTTTCATGAAAATGTGATTTTATAATGAAAATTCACAAAAACGCGCATGGATAACATTTTTTCACGTTCTGTAAGCGTTTTTCATGATCGTCCCCTGCCAAAGGATGCGGCGATGGTGGCGGGTTATGCTTGGTTGATTCAGGCGTATGCCCTTGACGTTGTGTTGCCGGAAAAACTGGTGGCCATCAGCCATAAGCATCAACGCAAAGCCCAAGAGTCTTGGCTGTTGCTGACACCGCGCCACGCGCCAGAAAACACAGCGGCTGGGCATCTGGCCTTGGCTTTGCGGTATGAGGGGGTTGATTTAGGGGTACTGAGAGCCCTGTTCTCCGTCTTGCCTGCTGCTGCGCTGGAAGACTGGCTGCTGCAAGAACCCACAAGCGCCTATGCCCGCCGCTGTTGGTTTTTTTATGAATGGTTGACGGGAAATCGGCTGAATATCAAGGATGCCACCACCAGCAACTACGTCGATGCCCTCGATCCGGCCAAACAATATGCAAGCACGCCCATACCCTCGCCGCGTCACCGCGTGCGTGATAATTTGCCGGGGACCCCCGCTTTTTGCCCGCTGGTGTTTGTGACGGAAACGCTTGAAACGTATCGCGCCCAAAACCTCGCCGTTTCCGCAAAAACCCTAACAGGGGCCGTTCATCCCGATGTCCTCAGCCGCGCTGCGGCCTTTTTATTGCTCAAAGACTCTCGGGCATCTTTTGCCATTGAGGGGGAGCGCCCCAGTCATGAACGGGCAGAACGCTGGGGACAGGCCATTGGTCAGGCGGGCGAACGCCCCTTAACGCTCTTAGAGCTTGAGCGCCTGCAACGTCTCATCATCCCCGACAGTCGTTTTGTGAAACTGGGACTCCGCAAAGAGGGCGGATTTATTGGCACGCACGAGCGGGAAACAGGCATACCGATGCCTGATCACATCTCATCCCGCTGGCAGGATCTGGAGAGCCTGCTGCATGGCCTCATGGCGTTTGATAGGCGCGTGAACAATAGCCCCCTTGATCCTGTCATCGCGGCAGCCCTGCTGGCCTTTGGATTTGTGTTTATTCACCCGTTTGAGGACGGTAATGGACGCCTGCACCGCTATCTGATTCACCATGTCTTGGCCGAACGGGGATTTGCCCCAAAGGGCGTGGTCTTCCCCATTTCGGCGGCCATTTTACGGAATATCCATGCGTACAAAGCTGTGCTGGAAACGTATTCAAGGCCGCGCCTTCCCCTGATCCGTTGGCAGCCAACGGCACGGGGAAATGTGGAGGTTCTGAATGATACGGTGCCGCTGTATCGCTATTTTGATGCAACCAAGATGGCGGAGTTCCTGTATGCGTGCGTTCAGGAAACGATTGAGACCATTCTGCCCGAAGAAATACGCTATCTAGAGCGGTATGATACCCTAAAAACCCGCATTGCGGCACGTTTTGATATGCCCGATTACCGATTGGATCTGTTGATTCGTTTTTTGCAACAAAACAACGGAAAGCTCTCAAAACGCAAACAAAGCAAAGAATTCTCACACCTGACCGCTGAAGAAGCCATCTCGCTGGAACGGTTGTATCAAGAGGTGTGGCATGGGTAAGTGTACCCACCTCCTCCCTTGCACTCCCCCCAAAACTATCTTAATCATAACGCTATGCGTTTTTGGTTGATGGTTTTTGTTGTGGTCTTTTCCGGCTTGGCCCATGCGGCGGAGGTGGGGGAGGTCACGGGTATGCCGCTGGGGCGGTATGCGTCCCTGAAAAGTGCTGAGGTCAATGTGCGCACCGGCCCGGGCACCCGCTATCCCATTTTGTGGGTGTTTCAGCGGGCGCAAATGCCCGTGCAAATCGTGGGGGAATACGAACACTGGCGCAAAATACGGGATTTTGAGGGGACCGAGGGCTGGGTTCACAAAGCCATGGTCTCTGGCAACCGCACCGCCATCGTCATTCAGGACGGCTTTACCATGCGCCGCGCCCCATCGGAACAAAGCCCCCCCGTGGCCCGCCTATCCCCCACCGTGGTGGGAACGCTGGAAACGTGCGAAAACGGATGGTGTTTGATGCAGGTGAAAACCTTTACGGGGTGGGTTAAGGAAACCTATCTGTGGGGGGCGCTGAAATCATGACCCAAGATTTGGGGGACCTGATCACCAACATGGCCCATGGGGCCCGCGCCGCGTTTTCCGTGTCTGCCCTGCTGTCATCGGGTCAAAAACAAACCATTCTGCATCAGGCCGCCACCTTTTGTAATCAAAACGAGGATGCCATTCTCAAGGCCAACGCGCTGGATATGCGCGAAGCCGAGGCCGGCGGGCGCAACGCTGCCTATTTGGACCGTTTGTATGTGGATGCCGCCCGTTTGCGGGGGATGCGGGATGCTTTGCACGCCATTGCGGATCAACCGGATCCCATCGGCGCCATTTTGGAATCATGGGACCGCCCCAATGGATTGCACATTGAAAAGGTCCGCATCCCGCTGGGCGTCATCGGCATGATTTATGAATCCCGCCCCAATGTGACGCTGGATGCGGCGGCGTTGTGTTTGAAATCGGGCAATACGGTGCTGCTGCGGTGTGGATCGGACAGCTTGCAAACCAGTTTGGCCCTGATTCATGGCCTGCATCGCGCGTTGGATCAGGCCGGCATCACGCGGAACGTGGCGCAGGTGATTCCCGTGCCCGATCGGGCGGCGGTGCCCCTGTTGCTGGGCCAGCGGGGTTTGATTGATGTGGTGATTCCCCGCGGTGGTCGCTCTTTGGTGGCCGAGGTTACCCAAAACGCCACCATGCCGGTGATTAAACATCTGGATGGGTTGTGTCATCTGTATATTGATCGGGATGCCGACAGGGAACGCGCCCTTGCCGTCACCCTGAACGCCAAAATGCGCCGCACAGGGGTGTGCGGGGCCGTGGAAACGGTTTTGATCCACAGGGATGTTTTGGAAACCATCGGGGCCCCCCTGATGGAAATCCTGCTGGCAGAGGGCTGCGAGATTCGCGGTGACGCCGACATTGCCGCCCTTGACCCCCGCATTCTGCCCGCCACATCACAGGACTGGGACACCGAATATCTGGCCCCCATTCTGTCCGTGGCCACGGTTGAGAGCATACAACACGCCGTGCAGCACATCGCCCGCCACAGTTCCCACCATACCGATGGGATTATTACAGAAAATCCTGAGGCCGTGGCCTTTTTTCAACGTCACGTGGACAGCGCCATTGTGATGCACAACACCTCCACCCAATTCGCCGATGGGGGCGAGTTCGGCTTTGGCGCAGAAATCGGCATTTCCACCGACCGCTTTCACGTGCGGGGCCCTGTGGGGGCGCAGCATCTGACCACCACCACCTATCGCGTTTCCAGCCCCTCAGGCACGGGGCTGCGTCGTTGATATGACCTTGCTCATGGCCATTGAAAGCAGCTGTGATGAAACCGCGGTGTGTCTGATGGATGATGCGGGGCGGGTTCATGCCCATGCTTTGTATTCTCAGGTGTCCACCCATGCCCCCTACGGCGGGGTTGTGCCCGAGCTGGCCGCACGGTCCCACACCGAACATCTGGACATCCTCGTCACCCAAGCCCTGAACGAGGCCGGCGTCACCCTGCGGGATATTGACATCTTCGCCGCCACCACCATGCCAGGATTGATGGGGGGCCTGATTGTGGGGGCCACCTTTGCCAAAACCTTGGCCATGCTGCACCAAAAACGCTTTTTGGCCGTGCATCATCTGCAGGCCCATGCCCTGTCTGTGCGGTGGGAGCATCCTGTGGATTTTCCCTATCTGCTCTTGTTGGTCTCCGGCGGCCATTGCCAGTTGATTCGGGTTCAGGGGCTGGACAGCAGCATTCTGCTGGGCGAAACGCTGGACGATGCCGCGGGGGAGGCCTTTGATAAAGCCGCCCGTTTGCTGTCCCTTGGCTTCCCCGGGGGGCCCGCTATCGAGCAAGCCGCCGCGCAGGGGGATCCTGAAAAATACCCCTTTGAGATACCCCTAAAAAACCAAAAAACCGGCTTTGCCTTTTCGTTTTCGGGGTTAAAAACCGCCTTGGCCCAGCGTTTGGCCCAGTGGCCGCAGCCCCTATCCCCGCAGGATCGCCATGATTTGGCCGCATCGTTTCAAATGGCCGTGGCCCAGCACCTGATTCGGGTGTGCGCCCGCGCGTTTGCCATGCCTGATAGCCCCAAAACCCTCGTCGTGGCGGGGGGTGTGGCGGCCAATGCCACCCTGCGGGCGGGCTTGCAAGACATGGCGCAGCGCCACAACGGAACCTTCATCGCCCCGCGGCCGGACATTTGCACGGACAACGCCATTATGATTGCTTGGGCCGCGTGGGAACGATTGCGCCAAAATCCCTTGGCCTCTGACCCCTTAACCAGTCCCCTGAAACCACGGGACGCCTTTGTGGAAAGCCCAACGTCATGACCACCACGGAAACACCGCTGCAGCATTTTATGGGTCTGGCGCTGGAAATGGCGAAGCAGGACAAAAACGAAGTCCCCGTGGGCGCCCTGATGGTCCAAGGGGGCACCATGATTGCCCTGCGCCATAACGAAGTCATGCACCGCCAAGACCCCACCGCCCACGCCGAAATGCTGGTGATTCGGGATACCCTACGGATTTTGGGGCAGATGTATTTGCCCGATTGTACCCTGTATGTGACGCTGGAGCCCTGCGCCCTGTGCGCCGCCGCCTGCGCCGCCGTGCGGTTAAAGCACGTTGTCTTCGGCGCTTATGACCCCAAAAGCGGCGGCCTGATCCACGGCGCCCGCGTTCTGGACCACGCCCACCACAAACCCCTGATCACCGGCGGCGTCATGGAAACCGAAAGCCAAACCCTGCTGACCCAGTTTTTTAAAAACCATAGGGGGGTGTGAGTTTTCACCCCCTTGCTTATTTTGTAATTTTTGTATATTATGAACAATCCATGGACATCCAAAAGGTTGATTATGATTCAGATCCCTGCCTCCAGCGTTCGACGGGACTTTGCCCAAGTGATGGATAATGCCCAAAAAGAGGCCGTCATCGTCCGCAAGCATGATCGGGACTATGTGGCCATCATTTCCATGCAGGATTATGAACAACTGGTGCATCTGAAAAATCAGCGTCTGAAACTCATGGCCGAACAACTGGGCCGCCAAGCCAAGGACAAGGGACTGACCCCAGAGGCTTTGAAAGCGATTTTGGATCGGGATGCTTAATCCTTATCACGGCATTCCCATCCTTACACCTGTGGATTTCCGAACCTTGATTTTGGAAGCCTAAAGGATTTAAAAAATCCTCACGCTCGCCCCACCTTCCTCCCCAAATACCGCCCCGTATAACTCTTGGGGTTTTTGATGACGTCTTCGGGGGTGCCGGTGGCGATGATGTGGCCGCCGCCGCTGCCGCCTTCGGGGCCCAGATCGATGATCCAATCGGCGCAGGCAATGACGTCCAGATTGTGTTCAATCACCACCACCGTGTTGCCCTGATCCACCAGCTGTTGCAGGATGGCCAGCAGTTTGCGCACGTCCTCGAAATGCAACCCCGTGGTGGGTTCATCCAGAATATACAGCGTGCGGCC
>CANGYM010000027.1 GCA_947458145.1 Alphaproteobacteria bacterium
GAGGCCGGCCTGCTGCGCCGTCAGGCCCACGATCAGGGATTAAAGATCCCCCTGATTTCTGGTGATGCCCTCGTCACGCGGGAGTACTGGACCATTGCGGGCAAAACGGGGGAGGGCACCCTGATGACCTTTAGCCCCGACCCCCGCAACAATCCCGAGGCCGCCAAAGTCGTTCAGGCCTTTCGGGACAAAGGCTATGAGCCCGAGGGCTATACCCTGTATAACTACGCCGCCGTTCAGGTGTATGCGCAGGCCGTCAAACGCGCCGGCACCACCGATCCCAAAGCCATCCGCGATGTGATGCACGGCGGCACCTTCAACACCCTGCTGGGCCCCATAACCTTTGATGCCAAAGGCGATGTGACCAAACCCCAATACGTGGTGTATCAATGGTCCAAGGGGGACTATCGGGAGGTTAGGGAGTGAGGGCGTCGGGATGACGGAATCGAAAGAAAATCTGCTTTTCAATACCTTGAAATCTGAATTGCTTCGGGGACTGGAATCTCTCAAAAAAGGAGGTATTCCTTATAATCTTGACGATATCCTTGAGGAAGCTCGAAAAAAACACGATCAAAATGCACCTATAAATCCCTATATCATTCCATAATGGGGTGCTGTTACAAGAAATGGTGTCTTATTCTCTTTTTTCTAAAAATCACCCCTGATTTTCCTGTTGCATTGGGGGCGCAAATAGCGTAGATGTCTTTTTCTTTCTTTAAGAAATTGGCGTTTCTGTCATGCAAAAATGTTTTGTTCAAAAGCCCGCAAACGTGAAGGCCGAATGGCTGCTCGTGGATGCTGAAAATCAGGTTTTGGGCCGTCTGGCGTCCCAGATCGCAAAGGTCATCCGCGGCAAGCACAAGCCGACCTTTACCCCCCACGCCAACGACGGCGACCGCGTCATTGTCATCAATGCCGACAAAATCCGCGTGACGGGGAAAAAATTGCAACAGAATCGTTTCCGTTGGCACACCGGCTATCCTGGTGGAATTAAAGAGCGTTCATGGAACGCCATTTTAAACGGCAACCACCCAGAGCGTCTGCTTTACAAGGCCATTGAGCGTATGATGCCCAAAGAAAGCCCCCTGGCGCGGGAGCAGCTTTCCAAAAACCTGCACATCTTTGCCGGAGCGGAGCACCCCCACGCCGGTCAACAGCCACGCCCTGTCGTTTTGTCCAAATCGTAAAAAGAAAAGTGTTCTATGACGGATCTTGAAACCTCTGCCCCAGAAACCCCCAAAATTGATGACTTGGGCCGTGCCTATGCCACGGGCCGTCGAAAAGATGCTGTGGCCCGTGTGTGGATCAAATCCGGAACGGGAAAAATCATGGTCAATGGCCGTGAAGCCGGTGCCTATTTCGCCCGCGGTGTTTTGTGGATGTTGATCAACCAGCCGTTTCAGGCCGTGGGCCGTGAAGATCGTCTGGATGTTATCTGCACCGTCAAGGGCGGTGGTCTGTCCGGTCAGGCCGGTGCTGTGCGTCATGCCATCAGTCGCGCCTTGACCAATTATGATCCCACCCTGAAATCGGCCCTGCGCCGCGAAGGCTTCCTGACCCGTGATGCCCGTGTGGTTGAGCGGAAAAAATACGGAAAAGCCAAAGCGCGTCGTAGCTTCCAGTTCTCGAAACGTTAAAAAACAGGGGCCTTCGGGCCCCTTGCTCGTCATGGTAGGGGATGTTTTTATGCGTCGTGTTTCCCGTATGGTTTCTCTTGGGTTTTTTTTGGGGGTTTGGGTTGTTCTCTTGGGCTTTTTTTCTGCCCCCTTGGCCAACGCCACACAGGACAGAATTCCCGATGATGTGGCCACGCAGGAAATCGAAACCTGCATGAAACAGGCCCCCAAAGAGCCCGCGTGGTTCGGATCCGTCTATTGCCCCTGCGTGATGCAGCAAACCCAAAACAAAATCAGCTACAGCGATTATCAGGCCGTGACGCAGGAATTAACCACCCCCGATGCCGCCGCAGGGCGCCCTGCCTTTGAAAAAAACAAAGGCGCCATGGAATCCATCGCCAGAACGTGCATGGTCTTGGTTCAAAAACGGGCCCTAAGAGAGCAAAATTCCGCAGGCGATGGGGTGTCTGCGCCTTAGGGGGTTGGGGTGATTCACCCAAACCCATCGAAAGTTGGGAAGGGTACGAAGGGTTCCCCAAAAAGAAAAATTGGTGGCAGAGGATTTTGGGATAAACAGCATGACCAGCGCCACATTCCCCCCAGAAACTGAGATTTTATTGTATACTGCGCCAGATGGGATGGTGAAAATTGACGTTTTATATCAAAAGGAAACGTTTCTATTAAGCCAAAAAAAAATGGCGGCGTTGTTTGGGGTTCAGGTGCCTGCCATTGCGAAACATCTGAAAAACATCTTTGAAACAGGGGAATTACAGGAACAGGCAGTTGTTTCCATTTTGGAAATACCTGCCGCCGATGGCAAGGTGTATGCGACACAGTTTTACAATCTGGATGCCATTATTGCCGTGGGCTATCGCGTGAATTCCAAACAGGCTACGCAATTTCGTATATGGGCGACCGCCACTTTGCGTGAATTTATTATCAAGGGGTTTGTTCTGGATAGCGACCGTTTAAAAAATGGTGCACGCTTTGGCAAAGATTATTTTGAAGAGCTGCTTGAGAAAATCCGAGAGATTCGGACATCTGAGCGGCGATTTTATCAGAAAATCACCGATATTTACGCCGAATGTTCCGCCGATTATGACCCGCACGCTGACATCACCCAAACATTCTATGCCACCGTACAAAATAAGCTGCATTGGGCTATCCACGGCAAAACCGCTGCCGAGGTGATCGCAGAGCGAGCCAATCACCAACATCCCAACATGGGGTTAACAACATGGAAACATGCTCCGTCAGGCAAAATAGGGCGTACGGATGTGCATATTGCCAAGAATTATTTGGGTGAACAGGAATTATCCGAATTGAATCGTGTTGTATCGATGTATCTTGATTATGCGGAAAACCAAGCTCGAAAACAGCGATTTATGAGCATGCAGGATTGGGTGGAAAAGCTGGATGCTTTTTTGTGTTTTAACGATTACGCTGTGCTGGACAATGCGGGCAAAATCAAAGCTGACGTCGCCAAAGCCCTTGCCGATAAAGAGTACGAACATTTTCGTGTTCTGCAAGATAAAACCCATGTATCAGATTTTGATCGTTTGATACAACGCACAAACGATAAAACACTGAGCCCTAAAGAGGAAGAATGATCCAATCTTTCCTGCTTTTATGTGCCCCCCCCACCAAACCATGGCCATCCCCCAAAAATATTTTTTGATGGAGAGTTTTTGTATGCCTTAGAGTTTTGAATTGATTTCGGTAAACCGCCGAGAACAATCCCAGCGAAGTGATGCAAGGCAGGGGGAGAATTCAAGAGAGATGCTGGGGGGAAGACATCACCCCACCCCTTTCCCTGCATGCTCTGCGGCGGCCCGCAGGACCTCCTGCGTTTCCAGAATTTTTCCGGAACAATGCAGAGCGATGTCACATCCGGCGTTCAGGGCGCCGTGGGTGCGCTGGGTCAGACTGCCAGAGAGGGCATGCATCCCCAAATCATCACTCAGCAACAGGCCATCAAAGCCCATATCATCCCGTATCACGTCCTGAATGACTTTGGGGGACAGGGTGGCGGGTTGATCGTCCAGTGCGCTGTACACCACGTGGGCGGTCATGGCCCACGGGGCGCGGCATAACCGAAAGGGCAAAAAGTCCGTTTCCTGTAACACATCCCGCGATTCCGTAACCACGGGCAGGGCAATGTGGGAATCACAGGTGGCGCGTCCGTGGCCCGGGATGTGTTTCATGATGGGGATCAGGCCGCTGGCCAAATGGGCGTCGATCATGATCTGCCCTTGGCGGGCGACCTCTTGCGGGGATCCCGCAAAGGCCCGATCCCCAATGATGGGGTCCTGATCCGGCAGGCGTAAATCCAGCAGCGGCAGGGCATTGACGGTAATGCCCACGGGCAACAGCTGATCCGCGATGGTTTGAACATGCAGCCGTATGGCATCGTCGGTTTTTAGGGATCCCACCGCCGGAAAATCACACCACGGCAGACGCTGCACCCGTCCACCTTCCTGATCAATCAGAATGGGGACATCGCGCTGGGGGAACAAATCCGCCAGAGAGCGCGTCAGGGCCCGCACCTGATCCACAGAATCACAGTTACGCCGAAACAGGATAAAACCAAAGGGGGGTAGGGTTAAAAACAAATCCCGCTCGTCCTGAGTCAACGACAAACCCGACAGGGCAACAATGGCAGGAATCATGGATTTGGGCTTTCTTCGTCGGTTACGGTCCCATGACCTGACAAAGCAGGCCAATTTTGGTGAGAATGGTGCAAACCTCGCCCCCCTGCGCCAGACTGGGAATATCCACAATATACAGGTGAAAGGTTCCCTGATCCCGCACCAACATAGGCCGCGCCGCCCCAAAGGTGGGGGGCAAAACGGTTTTGGCGCGGGCCCATGTTTGGCTGGCTTCTTCCTGTGTGGGAAAAAATCCCAGATCCATCATGTTCCCCTTTAACGAAGACGCCGGCATAAAGGGGATATCAGGGGAAGCAGAGTCTTGCGAAGCCTCCTCGGAAGGCGCCTCGCCCTCTTGCGGCACAGCCCCATCAAAGGCATCCTCCTGAACCCCCTCCGCCGGCGCAACGGGCGCAGCGGCAGGGGTTGAGGGCTTGGGCAGCTTGGTTTTTTTATCGTCCAAGTGTTCGTAAATGCTCAGCTCGGTGTTGGGGATGTCCATGCCTTCGGGGTCTTTGGGGCGGACTTTGGTTTCTGGGGTATCGGGCTTAACGATGGGCACCAACGCCGATTCCAAGGTGTAGCGTTGATGATCCCGATACAGCAGCACAATCACCGCCGCCACCAACAGAACAAACGTGACCACAAAAAGACGCACCCACAACCGTGCTGACATCATGGTTTATCCTTTGTCCTGCAGCGGGGTTGCCGGATGGGCGACAAAGCGTAAATACAAAAACCCAATGATCCCCGACACCACGGACCCCGTCAGGATGCCCACGCGGCTGAGGGCCTGAATGTAGGGATCGTCAAAGGCAAGGTTGCTGATAAACAAACTCATGGTAAACCCAATGCCGGCCAACAGAGACGCCCCGAACAGATGATCCCACGATGACCCATGGGGGCGATTCACCAGACCAGCTTTGGCCAGCAGCCACACGGTGCCAAAAACGCCCAAGGGTTTTCCCAAAATCAACCCCAAACTAACCCCCAGCGTTAGGGGCAGCATCAACAAATCCGGCGTAAAGCCCCCCAGCGAAACCCCCGCACTGGCCAGCCCGAAAATGGGCAGAATGAAATAGGCCACATAGGGGGACAGGCCCTTTTCCGCGCGGTGCAGAGGGCTATCCTCTGGCCATTTTGGCAAACGATAGGGGATCACCAACCCCAAAATCACACCGGCCAAGGTGGCATGAACGCCGGATTTCAGCATAAAATACCACAAAAACAACCCAACAAAAATATACAGCGGAATCAAACGACACGACAGCAGATTCATCAGAACCAAAATCCCCGCCGTGGCCATGGCCAAGGTCAAAAAAACCGTTTCAATACCAGGGGTATAAAACATCGCAATCACCAAAATGGCCCCCAGATCGTCCACAACGGCAACGGTGGTCAGAAAAACCTTTACGGACGTGGGCACGCGGGATCCCAGCAGGGAAATAATCCCCAGCGCAAAGGCAATATCCGTCGCCGCAGGAATGGCCCACCCATGCTGTGTCGCGGGGTCCATACCATTAAACAGGGTGTAAATCAGGGCCGGCACCGCCATCCCCCCCACCGCTGCCACCGCCGGCAACATCAACTGATCCAGACGGGCCAAATGGCCGGCTTTGATTTCCCGTTTGATTTCCATCCCAATCAAAAAAAAGAAAATCGCCATGAGTCCATCATTGATCCAATCGTGCAAAGACAGGGTCAGGGGGGATCCACCCACCCCAATGCTCAGCGGGATGTGCATCAGGCCCTGAAACAACGGCGCCCCCGCACTGTTCATGATGATCATAGAGGCCAACGCCGAGAGCAGCAGCATCACGCCCCCTGCTGTATCGCCGATAAAAATGGTTTTCATGCGTTGGATCATGGGGTTTTTGGCCTCGCGTCAAAGGAAAACGCCATCTTATCCTGCTTGGGGGAAAAGGCAATTCTGTTTTTGGGGGTTATCTTCCAGTCATAGAACGAACATACTGAGAAAGAGCCAAACCAAGATCATTTTGGTTTTTGCCAAAACAGTGCTCTGCTACCAATCTTATTATTTGTAAACGTTCGGGAATGGATGTGGGCTGTATTGCCTTGGAAAGGTTCAAAAGAGGATTTAGCAAACGGATTTTTTGCTCTACAAACCCTCTAATATTCTGTTTTTCCAGATCAGATCGAGCCTCGAGTGGTAAAGATAAACCCTTTATCTGATGGTTTAAATAGTCGTGTTCCAAACGAACGGTTGTTAAAATACCCAGAACTGCTGATTGTGTTTCCGGATCAAGGGCATTAAAATATCCTTGTGCCTTTGATGTTTCGAAACCTACCATCTGCTCTATAGCATAAATAACCTCCCCTGTTCCACCCCATTCTTGGGGAGGGGTAGGAATTTTGTTATTGACAAGTTTCAAAAGCACCGACCAGAGGGTTTTGTCCATATTCATATTATTAAAAACCCCCACCCAAAAAACCCAAAAAAAGTTCAGCAATTATAGCCGCAAATAAAAATAAATCAATACACATTTTATCCAATATCAGGGGCCGCGATTCACCCTGAAAAAGGCATTTACCTGTTCCCTGTTCCCTGTTACCTATTTTTGGTATCTGTCACCTGATCTTTTTTTTTTAAGGAAACGTTTATGAACCTGAATGCCCTGTCTGTTGGAAAAAATCCGCCGGAAATTGTGAATGTTGTCATTGAAATTGCCCAGGGGTCTGGCGCGGTTAAGTATGAGATTGATAAGGATTCTGGCGCCCTGATGGTGGACCGGTTTTTGGGCACCGCCATGTATTATCCCGCCAATTATGGCTTTATTCCCCACACCTTGGGCGGGGATGGGGATCCGCTGGATGTTCTGGTGTTGACGCAGGCCCCTTTGTTGGCGGGATCTGTGGTGTCGTCCCGTCTGGTGGGTGTGCTGCAGATGGAAGACGAAAAGGGCCGCGATGAAAAGTTAATCGCCGTACCCACCAGCAAGCTGACCCCGCTGTATGACAGCATCAAAACCCACGCCGATTTGCCCCCGCTGTTTTGCCAGCAGGTTCAGCATTTCTTTGAACATTACAAAGATCTGGAAAAAGGCAAATGGGTCAAAATCCTGTCATGGGATGGGCCCGATGTGGCGCAGTCCTTGGTGACCGATGCCATTAAGCGTCTTCAAGAAAACCTTTAAAAAAACAAACGCTTTTCACGCGAAACAAAAGAGAGAATCATGGCTGCTGATCGTCGTTTTTGGGGTGTTTTGGGGTCTTTGGCCCTGATTGTTGTGCTTTCGGCCTGTTCTTTGGGCACAAAGCCAACGCAGGATCCTTTGTCGGTATCCCAATACCCGAAAAACGCTGAAAAAACAGCATCATCGCCCCAGTGGCAAACCTACGCCACCGAGGCCGCCTTTGGTTCCCTGAAAACTCAGTTGCCCGCCCCATCGCCAGAGCCTGACGTTGCCTATTTTGAACCCAAACCCCAAGTTTTGGGCAAAAAAACCATGGTGGTGACCCCCCACCCCATGGCGTCCTATGTGGCGCGAGAGGTTTTGCGTCGCGGCGGGAATGCGGTGGATGCTGCGGTGGCGGCCTCCGTCATGTTGACATTGGTGGAACCCAGTGCATCCGGCATCGGCGGCGGTGGTTTTATGATGGTTTACAATGCCAAAAGCAAAAACCTCACCACCTATGACGGGCGGGAAACGGCGCCGGCCTCGGCCACGCCTTACGGGTTTGTGTCGTCCCTGAAAACGCCCATGCCATTTTATGATGCGGTGCGCAGTGGCCGCTCTGTGGGCATTCCCGGCCTAGTCAAGATGCTGGATGTGGCCCATAAGGAACAAGGCAAAGCCAAATGGTACGACCTATGGATGCCCACAAATGTTTTGGCGAAGAAGGGCTTTGCTGTGTCGCCCCGTTTGCATGCCCTGCTGGAGGCCGATCCCTATTTAAAAGAGGACCCCGCGGCCCGCGCCTATTTTTATGACAAAAACGGCAATGCCAAGGCCATTGGGACGTTGCTGAAAAACCCAGAACTGGCCGAATCCATCCAAAGCATTGCCACCAACCGGTCCATGGCGTTTTATGTGGATCGCTTAACCGATGCCATGATTACGGCGGTGAATGCGCGGACCCCTGGGCATTTTACGGTGGAGGACTTTTTGCTGTATGAACCCATAACGCGCAGCGCCCTGTGCGGGACCTATCACGGCAACCGCGTTTGCGGTATGGCGCCCCCCAGCGCGGGCGGTGTGGTGACCCTGCAAGTTTTGAAAATGCTGGAGCCCATGAATCTGGCGAAAAAAAACCCCCAATCGGTAGAGGCCATTCACCTGATCACCGAGGCCACCAAGCTGGCCTATGCGGATCGCAACGCCTTTGTGGCGGATCCGGCCTTTACCACTGTGAAGGCCGAGGATTTGCTGGGTGAACAGTACCTCGCCAAACGCGCCAAAGCCATTAACCCCAACCGCAGCATGGGGCTGGCCAAAGCCGGAAATATCCAAAGCGGCACAAAATATGCCTCTGCTCTGCAGGGGATCGAGCCCTTTTCCACATCCCACATCAGCATCGTGGACAAAGACGGCAACGCCGTGGCCCTGACCACCAGCATCGAAAATGCCTTTGGGGCGCGGTTGATGGTGAAGGGGTTTTTGATGAACAACCAGCTCACCGATTTTGCCTTCTCCCCCGTAAAAGACGGCAAAGTGGTGGCCAATCGGATGGAGGCCGGCAAACGTCCCCGCAGTTCCATGTCCCCCACCATGGTGTTTGACAGCAAAGGGCGTTTGACGCACGTTTTGGGATCCGTGGGCGGCCCCACCATCACCCCTGTGGTGATTCAGGCCTTGGTGTCCCGTCTGGATTGGCAAGAATCGCCCGAGGATGTGGTGAATCAAGGCCGATTTATGAATTTGAATGGTCCGACAGAGTTGGAAAAGGATCGCTTTTCCTCTGACATTGCCGAGGGGTTAGAATCCAAAGGCCAACAGGTCAAAGAAAGCGTCATTGCCAGCGGCCTGAACATCATCGCCAAAAACCCCAAAGGCGGCTGGATCGGTGCATCTGACCCACGACGGGAAGGGGTGGCGCTGGGGGATTAGGGGGGCAGATAACGGGTAGGATGCTCTCCTGCGCCTTGACAAAGTGACACACTTATGACACACTTTATCGAGATATCATGAGAAAGGTTGTTGTCAATGGCCACCAAAAATCCCCGTATCAATGTTACCGTATCCGCTGATGTGATGGAGATCCTGACGCTGCATGCCAAGAAAAAAAGCCAATCCTTGTCCCGCGTTGCAGGGGATTTTATCCGCTATGCCATGGAATCGCAGGAGGATATCGCACTGGCCCGACTGGCCAATCACGATGATGTTGCTGATATGAAAACCTATCCCCATCAGGATGCTTGGGGATGACCTATCGGTTGGTGTATACAGAAATTGTCGTTAAAAAACACATCCCCGCCCTGTCCCATCCCGTTAAAGAACGCATCAAAACGGTGATTTTTGAAAAACTCACGCGGGACCCCGTGCGGGTGGGCAAGCCCCTGATTTATAGCTTAAAAGGGCATTTTCGTTTAAGAATTGGGGATTACCGCGTTGTTTATCGGATCAATGACGCTGTGGTCACGATTGTGGCCATTCGTCATCGGCGGGATATCTATGATGAATAAATCACGAAAACCAAAGACAACATAAATAACGCTTACCGTCTGCTTTTTCTACCGCACCAAACGCCACGGAATCAAACACACCGCCGCCGTCATCGCGGCCCAAACAAACAGCAACAGGGGCATGCGATACAGAAAATCCGCGCCCATCAAGGGCCATGACAACCCAACGGCCACCCCCATCACCAACACGCAGCACAGCAGCACGGGAATCTGGGGCAGGCTGTTCCACAAACGACGCCACACCGCCCCCTGCGCATCAAACAAATCCAACGTATCCGCCACCGGCTTTAACGTCACACGCACAGACCGCGCCAGCAAAACATGCGCCCCGAACAGCAGAATCAGACTGAGGGCAAAAGCCCCAAGGTTCAGGATCAGTCGGTCCTTGATTCTCTCCCCCTCCTTTCGGATATCGGGATGCAGGCGAATCAGAAAAGGCCAGACCTCTTGCCAATTTTTCCACGCCCTTTCCAAATCCCCGTTTTGTTTGGTGATTACCGTGACAACAAACAAGGGGGCCTGAATGCGCCTTAGGGTGACTTGGTCAGGAAAAACCTCTTTCAGGGGGGCAACTTTTAAATTTAAAACAGCGGCATCCGTTTTTAAAATGCCCTCGATGGTATCACCTTGATCGGCCAAAACGGGGGGCAGGGTGAAGACAATCTGGCTTTGTTCCTGCTGCGTCAACGCCTGATGTTTGGACCATAAAAAACCGGCCCCCAGCACAAGGCAGAGCAGCACAGAGGCCGTCAGCAGCGTGACCGCATAAAAAACAGAAACATGATGGGAAACAAAAAAAATCCTACGCGACAGAGCGCGTAGAACTTTCGGTGATGCGGGGTTCAAGGTGGCCATGGTCCATATCATATCGACAAAAAAGAGGGTCCACAAGGTTTAGGGTATCCCCTTCTCCTTTTCGCAGGGTCATCACTATGGTCATGCCGCTGCGGCAAAATTCCAAAATCAAGCGCATCATCACCCCATGCAAAGATTCATCCATACCCGAAAAAGGCTGATCCAACATCACAAGGGCAGGGCGATGAACAAAAGCCCGCACAAACATCAGAATGTTTTGCTGTTGATGGGAAAGCTCACCGGCTTTGGCATGGCGATGGGGCCCCAGACCCAGGGCTTGAAGCAGTTGGTTACAGAAACGAATATCCCGCTCTTGGATTTGCCGGTTCAGGGCCACAAAGGGCATAATGGTGTTTTCCAGCGTGGAAAGCTCTGGCGCCAGAATCACCGTCTGGGGCATGACCCCAAAGGCTTGCGGGGGCAATTTCCCCGGATAACAGCGGGAAGAAACGCCGCCATGATGGGGGTGCAGATGCCCTGTTAAGGTCCGAATCAGGGTGGTTTTGCCGCAGGCCGCAGGCCCCTCGATCACCGCAGCGCAGCCACGGTCCAGAGAGACGGTAATGTCATTCAAAGCCCAACCGGTTTGCCCAGGATAACGGAAAAAAACATGATGCGCTGAAAAAAATCCAAAAGACATGCATCCACCATGACGGGGTTTGTGGCGTTTTGAAAGCCATTTTTTGCCACTCTAGCCCCTTTTTTTTCCTTTGACCAGAGGGCACAAACCTGTCACCCAGATCCCCATTTAACCCTTTCTTGACCTCTGTCTGTTATCCCATGAAAACCATGGCGATAAAAACGCCCGAAAAATCTTGGCTTAGGATCCTGCTCATGATGTCAAAATCATTTATCTTTCGCACAATCAGTGCTATGGTTATTCTTATGACCATGACCGCCTGTTCTTCTTTATACGGTAGCAAAGAATCCCCCGATCCTGTGGGCATTGGCACCGATCCAGAGGAGCTGAAGCGCAGCCCCTGTGCCTGCGCCGAGGTGCCGCAGGATTATCGTCCTTGGAAAACATCGGTTTAATCCATGAGTTTTAAGCTTTTTGCTTTTCGAAAACGTGCGTTCCTGCCGCAATTAAAGGTTCCCGACACCGCCGGCAACCCCCCCGATAAATTGGGGGTCTTTCCCACAGAAATACGGACACAGGCGCTGGAGGGTCGTCGTTACCTCTGGACAACGCGGGTGTTTGCCATTGCGTTTTATCTCAGCATTCTGCTGAATGTGATCCTGAGTTTGACCATTTACTCCCTTGTCCCCCTAAAAAAAACACAGCCTTTTCTGGTGACCTTTGACGAGGCCAAAGATCAAGTTGTGCGTATTGAACCCTTTCAAAAAAACAGTGTGGGCCTGCAGCTTTTTTCTGAAAAAATGGCGGGCGAATATGTCAGTGTTCGTGAATCCATCTTGGTGGATCAGGAAGAAATGAAACGGCGCTGGGAAGAAATTCTGCGATACCGCATGAGCCCCGAAGATTTTACCGATTTCATCAAAACAATTTCCGAGCCATATCAAGAGCTTTTCAGCAAAGGCATCAGCCGCAAAGTGGACATCACGCGCATTGAACGCAAAAGCCCCGATTACATCGAAGTGTATTTTCAAACCAACGATTATGATCGTTATGGAACGCGTTTGCTGACCAAAAATTGGGTGGCCGGCATGCGTGTGGGATTTTCCCCCCAAACAACTACGCAACGTGAACAGTATTTTAACCCTCTTGGGTTTATGGTCTTTAGTTACAATCTGATGCAAAACTAAAAACCAAAAAACCCTAAGAGACGTGACTATGACATCCCTTTCTTTTCGTCTTTTGACCCTATCAACCTGTCTGGCCCTTTTCGCCCAGTCATCGGCTGAGGCGCAAATCCGGCCCCCTATGGGGAATCCTTCCGCCAACAGCCCTCTCTTGCCCTCTGGCGGGGCGGGGCCTCGTTCTTCCGGTGGTGGTGGTCTTTTGGGCGGTGGGGCTGGTGGCACCGGCGGGGGTTCCCCAAATTTTATTGATGAAACCGAACGGGACATCAATGCCCAAGCAGCCGGACAATATCCCCCGATGGAGCGCAACAGCAACATGCCTTTGGGCGCGTTGCAAAAACAATGGAATGCCCCCACCAGCTCCGCAGGACAGGTGGCCCCAGGCATTGTGCGTTATGTGTGGCGTCCTGATTTTGTCATGTCCATCCGTACCCGTGAATTCATGACAACCACCATCGAGCTGCCCGAGTGGGAAAGTGTTGAACAGATCATACTGGGCGATGCAGCGTTGTTCGAGGCTTCGCGGATAAAAAATAACATTTTGGTGGTGCGCCCCAGCTACGCCGGCGCTGATACCAACATGACGGTTCTGGGGACCTCTGGCAACATTTATAACTTTTATGTGCGCTCCGAGGGGTGGAATTCCAACCAGATTTCCGATTTGACCGTTTATGTTTCGGCCACAAATCCCAAAAAACGCATGTTGGATGCGGCCGCTAAGGCCAGCGGGGACGCACCCGCCAACACATCTGAGGAAGGGATGCCCGACGCAAGCGGCGTGACCCCACCGGATTACATCCGTAAAATTGCCTTTAAACCGGATAATTTGCGCTTTGATTTGAAAATTTTTTCCCCCACAGCGGATGATTTGGAAATTGCCCCGCTGCGCGTGTTTACCGATGGGGTCTGGACCTATTTTGACTACGGCGACAAAGCCGACACCGTGCGCCGCCCTGTGATTTTTCATTTGGTGGATGAAGTGGAAAGCATGGTCAACACCCGCACCGTGGGCCCCAAAGGCAACATCATGATTGCCGAATCTGTGGGAAACTTTGTTCTGCGAAACGGAAAGCGGATCATTTGTATTTATCACCCCGATTATCCCCGCAGTTTCGAGGGCAGCAAAGGCATGCCCAAGGAATATGTTGAACCCAACAGCGCCGAACGCTTTTTCGAAGATCCACGCTATGACGGCGGCACACAGCCCGGATTGCCCCAGCAATTAGAAAGTGCCCGTCATATTGATCCTCAGTAAGGGAGGGCGCCATGAGAACGAACGTTTGTTTTCGGGTTTTGATACCCCTGATTGTTTTGGGATTATCGGCGTGCGCCCATCAAAGCCCAACGGTGGGTAAGCCACTCGAGGAAAAGCGTGATATCGCCCCAAAGGCGGATATGGCGCCCGTGGATAATGCCCCCGCCCCAAGGGTTTCCAAAACCGTATTTTTCACCATGGACGATGGTTTTCTAAAGGATGATGCATCCAAAACAACCCTAGGCGCGTTGATTAAACAAAAACAAAATGTTGCCCTTTCTGTTCTGATTGCAGAACTGGCCAAGGCCGAAGGTTTAAACGTTGTTTTGCAGATGGATTTTCCCGACCGCGTTTTGCCCTTAAGCGAGATGAATCCCGACATGACGGCCTTGGCTTTTTTGCAAACCATCGGTCAAAAAGATGATTTTTTTGTAACGTTGCAGAAAAATACCCTGACGTTAAAGAAAAAACACATAACCACCGTGCGTGTGCCGCCCGTGGGCATTGTGAATGATAAAAAAGTGACGTTGGCCAACTACGAGTTTTGGAAAACGGTGTTTAAACAAGAAAAGGCCGACATTTTGGAGATCAATCCTAGTGGGACCCTTCGTTTTGAAGCCACCCCCCTCACCCTTAACAGGATTCGGGAACGCATGAAAACCTTTGCCCAGCGGGGGGAAATTCTTGACATCCAGATGGCTTATCTTTCGTTGTCTAGGCCCATGGCATCGGTGCTGCCGCCTGTGGCCAATTTGCCATCCACCAATTTAGAGCCCGGGCGCAGCGTCAGCATCCTCAGCACATCCGGCCCCGCCGATGCCCTGATGAAAGCGCTGGGTGGTTCTGTTTCTGAAAAAGAAACCTATCATGCCCTGCTGTTTGTTGGGGATGTGGGGGCCACACACAGCATTTGTGATCGGGGGCTCAGGATTGCCGCGCGGCGTCAGGGAAAAACCGTCACCTATGATTTGACCTTTATTGATACCGCCACCGAAGGATGCGCCCCCGTGGGACCATCTCTGCAAACCGAGGGGACGTTAGGGGATACCCTGACCCTGAACCTGAGCACCAACAACGCCTTTGTTCTGTATCCTGAGCGGATTGTTTTTAAAGACTCTAAGGATAAATCATGACAACAGGGGCGCATCTTTGTTTCATTCTCCCCCTTCTCTTCTCTGAGGAGAGGGGGGTGTGTTCAACAATTGCCTTGCCTTTTCATAAAAAATGATTTATAAAAAGAAAGATCTTGTTATGAGCCAGCGCCGTTATGATTTCCCTCTTATCCTTTGCCTTGTTGGCCTCCTCATGCTCTCTCTTGGCGCTTGTGGGGATGATAAAAAGACACAACAGGAAGCGGAGTCTGCTGCAGCCCAAAAACAAGCCAAAGGCGAAGACCCCATCCGCGACCTCTTGGACGTCGTAAACAAGGAAAAGATTCAGCCCAAAAAGCCAGCGACTCTATCAACCTTAACCAAGGATCTTGATTTTTCTGATATGGAAATTGGGCAGTTACTGACGTTGCCGGCGGTTCTGAGCAATGACGGGGATGAACCCCTAATCATTAAAAACATCGAGGTTACGGGGGACCCCGAATCCTTTAAAATTGCAGGGGACTGCACGATAGAAACCTCCTTAACCGCTGAAAAACGAAGCTGTCGTATGGAAATATCGTTTCGTCCCATGGAACAAAGAACCTATCGCACAGGGGTTGTTGTGACCCATTCTGGCAAAGACAGCCCCCTGATTTTGAATTTGACGGGATCGGGACAGCTGTTGCCCCCTTTGCCGGAGCCTCAGGCCATGGACATCCCCGCACCTGAAATGCAGGCCCCCAGCATGGGCTATGCCAACGCCCAGCAGGTGCTCAGCCAGCGTCGGGCCAGTGGCTTGAAAAACCTTCAGCTGTTGCCCACGCCCGATGGATCGTGGCGGAACAAGGATAAAAATTACGCCGGTATAGGCGATGAACCCGTAACATCCACCTATCCTGTGGACCGCAGCCGTATGATTACCGCGGATCGATATATTCCGGCTGTTTTGGAAAATCATATCAGCACGGATATCCCCTCTGGCCGGATCACGGCGGTGATTGAACGAAACGTTTTCGGGGCGGATGGGCGCAATGTCCTGATTCCTGCGGGATCTCGGGCTGTTGGTATTTACCAGTTTGGTGGGGGCGGGTCCGCAGGGAAACAAGGCGCTGGCAGCAATGGGGGGGGCAGCAACAGCCCCACAGGATCCCGCGCCGAAGTCGTCTGGACCCGTATCATGCGCCCCGATGGGGCCGCCATTAAGGTGGGCAATCAAAGCGCCGATGTTATGGGCCGTCGGGGCCTGAGCGGGGATTTGGACCGTCGTCTTTTCGAGCGTTATGGGGAACCCCTGCTTCTGAGCATGCTGGCCACGGCCACAACGCTGGCTTTTACGGATGATAACAGTGAGGTGAGCAGCTTTACAGGACTTAATTTTGGCGGAACTCTGGGGACGTTCTCCACAGAAGAGGTGTCCAAAGGGGAAGTGGCCGCGCGGGCCTTTACCAGCAGTTTGCTGGAAATTGCCAGAGATCTTGTGCTCAACAACGCGGATTTGCGGCCGATTTTACGGATTCCTGCGGGAACCCGCTTTGTGATTATGCCCACATCTGATATTGTGATGCGGGATCCCCAAAAACTGGAACCTGTCACGGGAGGCGGCGATTTGATCAGCAAAGCCAAAGGTCTGATTCAGGCTCTGCAAACCGGCGATCGGGAAGCGGCCGCCCTCAGCTTGGCTGAGGTTCTGGCGGCTTCGGCCCAGGCGGGTCAAGCCAACGAAGCCGCAGGGGGCTTTGGGGGCACCATGCCTGGTCAGGATGCGGGGCAATTCAGTTTTGGCCCACCGCCTGGGGGGGCACAGTCCCCAACAGAACCTGTTCCTGGGGGGGCAGCACCGTAACAAGAACCATAATGTTTAAGAGGCAAGGTTTATGAGTGAAGGTTTCAGCGTAACGGCTCTGGACAATGAGTTGCTGACCAATGCCCTAATCCCCCTGAAAAAATGGTATGACGATCCCACAACCGAAGAAATTGCCATCAACAATCCCGGAATGATTTTCGTTAAGGCCGTTCGGGATATCTGGCGCCCGCACGAAGCGCCCGAAGTCACCGTGAAATTGATTATGGCCGTTTGCCGGATTTTGGCCAATTTGACGGATCAGACCTTTGATTTGGATGGCATTCCCATCCTTTCCGCCACCCTGCCTGGGGGGCACCGGTTTCAGGCCGTGGTGGGCCCCAACGTGCGTTATGATCTGTCCGATACCCAAGGCATTGCCCTGTGTATTCGTCGTTTTGATCCCAACAAAAAATACCGGCTGGACGATTTTAACCTGCGCCCAGGGGAAAAGACCATCGAGGAAACCAAACAGGAACACACCCACGAAAAACACCGCTACAGCGGCTTTGCCTACGAGGATCTGGTGGGCGCAGTGCAACAGGGGGAGGCCGTTTTGATTTCAGGGGCCACCGCCACCGGAAAAACAACCTTTCTGAATGCCTTGGTGGAATATATTCCGCTGGACCGCCGCATCATTACGGTGGAGGACACCCGCGAGGTTATCGTGAAACACCAAAACCGCGTGCATCTGGTGGTGTCGCGAACCGCGGGGGCCAACAAAATCGGCTATTCCCACGTTTTGGATGCCGTGGTGCGGATGACGCCGGATGTGATTATTTGTGGGGAAATTTCCGTCACCAACGCCAAAAGCATTTACCGTCTGATGACCACGGGCCATTCTAACTTTATGGCCACCATCCACGCCGAAAGCCCAGAAATGGCCTTGCGGGCATTCTGGCAGAACCTGACCCAAGAAAACCCCAATCTGGATGCCGCCGCGGCCATCGGGATTTTGGCCCGCTCCTTTGGCCGGATCGTGCAAATCGACCGCAGCAGCGGCGAGCGCGTCATCACCGCCGTGGACGCCCCATCGCTGGTGCATGAGGTTTTGGGCTAGTCCAATATACCCATTGTTCTGGGAAAAGTGTCTCTTTGACATTTCAGGGGCACATCCGTATAGTGCCGGTGATGAAGTCAATGTTTAGTGTTTGAGAGAATGGTTCAGCGCACGTTTGGCCCCTACGGCGGTCAGTTTGTTTCCGAGCTTTTGATGCCCTTGATTCACGAGGTCGATGCGGCCTATGCGAAGGTCAAGGATGATGATGAGTTTCAAAGCCAGCTCAGCCTGTTGTTTCGTGACTATGTGGGGCGGCCCAGCCCGTTGTGGCATGCCAAACGCATCACCGATGATTTGGGCGGGGCGCAGGTTTATTTTAAACGGGACGAGCTCAATCACACCGGCGCCCACAAAATCAACAATTGCTTGGGACAGATCCTGCTGGCCCAACGCATGGGCAAGCGCCGCATTATTGCGGAAACAGGGGCCGGCCAGCACGGCGTGGCCACCGCCACGGTGTGCGCGTTGTTTAATTTGCCCTGCACCATTTATATGGGCGCAAAGGATATCACCCGCCAGCGGCCCAACATCATGCGTATGACCCTGTTGGGGGCGGAAATCAAACCCGTGGAAACGGGCAACAAAACCCTGAAAGATGCCATGAATGAAGCCATGCGCGATTGGGCGGAGCATGCTGAGGATACCTATTACCTGATTGGCACCGCCGCAGGGCCCCATCCTTATCCCACCATGGTGCGGGATTTTCAGTCGGTGATTGGGCGCGAACTGCGCTGGCAAGCCATGGAACATCTGGGGCGTTTGCCGGATCATCTGGTGGCCTGTTTGGGCGGGGGATCCAACGCGCTGGGGCTGTTTCATCCCTTTTTGGATGACCCTGTGGCCATGTATGGGGTGGAGGCCGGCGGATCCGGTATAGAGACAGACCACCATGCCGCATCCCTGACCATGGGGATGCCCGGGATTTTGCATGGGAACATGACGTATTTGTTGCAGGATGATCAGGGGCAAATCAAAAATGCCCATTCCATTGCCGCGGGGCTTGATTATCCAGGGATTGGGCCTGAACATGCCCATTTGAAAGACACAGGGCGCGTTCGCTATGTCACGGCCACGGATACAGAGGCCCTGACCGCGTTCCAGTACTGCGCCAGAATGGAGGGGATTTTGCCCGCGCTAGAGCCCGCCCATGCCATCGCCTTTGTTCAGAAACTGGCCCCCACGCTGCCCAAGGATGATATTCTGGTGATGAACCTGTGTGGTCGGGGCGATAAAGATCTTTTGACCATTGCCGATGCCTTGGGGATGGACCTGTCATGAAACGCATTCCTGAAACCTTTGCCCGTTTAAAACGGGAAAACCGCGCAGCCTTTATTCCCTATCTGATGGTGGGGGATCCTGATTTGGCCACCACAGAGCGTTTGCTGTGCGC
>CANGYM010000028.1 GCA_947458145.1 Alphaproteobacteria bacterium
GGATGACATGGTTTCCGCCCCGATGACCAAAACGGTGCGCACGTGGCCCGCCTGAATCCACGCATCCGCTGTGACCAGCGCATACAGAAACCCGCTGCACACCCCCTGCACATCAAAGGCAGGAATGGTTCGACATCCCAAAGCATGCTGGACTTTGCTGGCCACACTGGGAAAGGTGTCATCAGGGGACGTGGTGGCCAAAACAATCATATCAATGTCAGAGGCCCGAAGCGACGCCGTGTTCAGGGCGGCCAAGGAGGCCTTCACGGCCATGGTGGATGTTGTTTCCCCTGCCTCTACCAGGTGCCTCTGGACAATGCCTGTGCGCTGCATGATCCATTCATGGTCTGTTTCCAACCCAAACATGGTCATCAAATCGTTGTTATGCACAACGCGTGGGGGAAGATAGGACCCCGTACCCAAAACAGTCCAATGGCGGCGCGTCACAAAACCAAATCCGCTTGGGGCTGACGGACAGAGGCCGGCAAGGCAGGAAGAGGGGATTCCTCTGTAAAGCGTTGAATCATAAGAGGGATCGTTTTGTATTGAATCATATCCACCGCAACACCGATGGCGGTGGCTGTGCCCACGGCATCCGATCGGCCGTGACTTTTAATCACCGTCTTTTGCAGTCCCAAAAAAACCGCGCCGTTATAACGGCGGGGATCCAGTTGCCCCCTTAGCTTAGCAAACGCAGGGCGGGCCAGAACATAGCCCAGTTTGGCCAAAGGCGTATGCTGAAAAGCCCGTTTGGTCATTTTGTTGATCAAATCGGCGGTTCCCTCCGCCATTTTCAGGGCAACATTCCCTGTAAAGCCATCGGTAACAACCACATCAGCCCGACCTTGGCTGATGTGATTGCTTTCCAAAAAGCCTGTGTAATGGATGCGGGTATCCTGTGCCATCAGGGCCGCTGCTTCTTTCAGTTCTTCATGGCCCTTCTGGTGTTCTTCCCCCACATTGAGCAAGCCCACCGAAGGGGTGTTCCATCCCAGAACGGTTTGGGCAAACGTGGATCCCATCAACCCAAATTGATACAATGTCGCCGCGTCACATTCCAGCGTGGCCCCCAGATCCAGCATAATCACACTGCCGGTATAGCTGGGAAACAAGGCCGTTATGGCGGGGCGGCGGACCCCAGGGATCATTTTTAAAATCATTTTGGACAGGGCCATCAGGGCCCCTGTATTGCCAGCGGAAATCACCGCATCGGCGCGACCCTCGGCCACAGCCTCCAGGGCCATGCGCATGCTGGTGTCACGACTTTGGCGCAAGGATTGGGATGCCGACATGGTGGCAGGGATAACATGCGGCGCGTGAACAATGTCCGACACATGCTGCATTTTTTTCAGGCGTGATAAGCGGGGGGCCAGAACGGCTTCGTCACCAAAAAACAAAAAACGAAGACCCGGATGGCGACGCAGTGCCAGATTGGCCCCTTTAAGAATGGCATCGGGGGCCAAATCTCCCCCCATAGCATCCAGAGCCAAAGTCATAGACTGGGCAGAGGCAGGCATAGCGCCATCCTTTTGAAAGGAAAAAAGGGATTACGATGCGTCTTGCTGATCCGTGTTTGGCTTGGCCAAAACGAAGCGCCCTTTATAATGACCACAAGAGGGGCAAACATGGTGGGGTAACCGATTGCTGCCGCAATTCGGGCACTCGGTTGACGCGACAATACGCATGGCATCATGGGCGCGGCGCATGCCTCGGCGAGAGGGGGTGGTTTTTCTCTTAGGAACAGCCATGGGGGTATCCTTAAAAATTCTAAAAACAAGTCAAAGGGGAATCCCTCTTACACGATTTTTTTGATCACCACAAGGGGGTGGTGGCATAATGTTCATAAGCATAATGGGACAGGCTTGACTTTTTTTTGAAATTTAGGCCCCATGAAAACAATACAAGGGGACAAAAGCCTATGCGCGGTCTTTGGATTGTTGGATTTGCCGTGGTCATGCTGCTGCTGGGGGGCCATGGGGCTTGGGCCCAGGCCATTTCCATTGATTTTGCCGATGAAATGCAAGGCGAGGCCTCAGGCCGCATTTTCCAGCTGGTGGCCCTGATTACGGTCCTCAGCCTTGCCCCATCCATTTTGGTGATGGTCACATCGTTTACGCGGATTATCATCGTGTTTTCCTTCTTGCGCACGGCCTTGGGGTTGCAGCAGACGCCGCCCAACGTGGTGTTGATTGGTTTGGCCCTGTTTATGACGCTTTTTATTATGACGCCCACCCTAGAAGAGGCCTACACCACGGCCATTGAGCCCATGATGGCGGAAAAAATCACAGAGGAAGAGGCGCTTAAGCTTGTGGGAAAACCCTTTCACGCCTTTATGCGCAAACAGGTTCGGGAAAAGGATGTGGCCCTGTTTGTGAATATGGTTAAAAAAACGGAGGTGACCACGCCAGAGGCTCTGCCGTTTCGCATCCTGATACCGGCCTTTATCCTCAGCGAGCTGCGGCGGGCCTTTGAGATGGGCTTTTTGATTTTTATCCCGTTTTTGATCATTGATATGGTGGTGTCCAGCATTTTGATGTCCATGGGGATGATGATGTTGCCGCCAGTGTCCATTTCCTTGCCGTTTAAGCTGATTTTCTTTGTGCTGGTGGATGGCTGGTACATTCTGGCCGGATCGTTGGTGCAGAGTTTCGGATAGCCATGACCCCCCGCGATGTGGCCCATTTGGTGCGTTTGAATAAACCTGTGGGGATTTTTCTGCTGTTTTGGCCTTGTGCCTTTGCCCTTGCCTTTTTTCAGGCCCCTTTGTTTTTTTATGGCCTTTTTTTTCTGGGGGCGCTGGTCATGCGCAGCGCGGGCTGCATCATCAATGATTTATGGGATATGCGCATTGACGCGGATGTGGCCAGAACGCGGGATCGTCCGCTGGCTTCGGGGAAAGTGACGCCGTTTCAGGCCCTGTGCGTGCTGGCGATTTTTTTGCTTATGGGGCTGTGGATTTTGCGGCAACTGCCCTTTGCGGCCATTGTGGTGGGTTTGGCGACGCTGCCGCTGGTGGTTTTGTACCCTCTGGCCAAGCGGTTTGTTGTGTGGCCTCAGGTGGTTTTGGCGTTGACCTTTAATGCGGGGGTTCTGGTGGCGGCGGCTACGCTGGGTCAGCCGGTGCCTTGGCTGTTGTATGCGGCCTGTGTGGTGTGGACGTTGGCCTATGACACATTATACGCTTGCCAAGACAGGGTGGACGATGCCCGCTTGCACATTCATTCCGGCGCGTTGTTGTTTGGCGATTCTGTCAAACCGGTGGTGATGGGGCTTTACGGGCTCGCGTTTTTGTTGTGGGGGTCTTTTGTGCCTTGGGTGATGCTGTTGGGTGTGGGGTGGTGCGGGGCTTTGGGGTGGCTTTGGTCGCCCGAGCGTTTCGAGGCAACGCAGCGCTGGTTTCATGCCAATGGATGGCTGGGGGCAGGGGTTGCGGGCATGATTCTTTTGGCGGGGCGATAAAGAATCTTGCGAGCCTTCTGGTTCCCCCTCATAATAGGGCCATGAACAATAGACATATGGTCGATACTCTTATTGTTGGGGGCGGTTTGGCGGGGGCGCTGTGTGCGTTGACCTTGGCCTCTGTGGGGGCGCGGTGTGTTGTTTTTGAAAAAAGCCGTTTTGATGATCTGCTGGCCCGAGATCGCCGCACCACGGCCATCAACAGCGGGGCGGTGCCGCTTCTGAAAGAGCTTGGGGTTTGGGATTCCATGGCCTCTGGCGCAGGCCTCATTCGCCGGATTGAGATCATCAGCGATGGGGGGCGGTGTACGTTTGATGATGCCCTGCATGACCTGCAGCCCTTTGGGTATATTGTGGATAATGCCGTCTGGCGCCGGATTTTGAAGGATGCTATCGATGCCCACCCCCTGATTCAATGGGTGGAAGAGACTGGGATTACAGGCTTTACCTCTGATGCAACGGGCATAACCGCCATGGACACGGCGGGGCAAAGTTGGCGGGCGCAGCTGTTGATTGCGGCGGATGGACGGGAATCCGGTGTCCGTGCCTTGGCGGGCATTGATGCCCATCGTCATGTGTATCCAGAATCGGCGCTGGTGGGCACAGTGCGCCACGCGCAGCCCCACCACGAAACAGCGTTTGAGATTTTTTTGCCCACCGGTCCGTTGGCTCTGCTGCCGCTTAAAGACGCGCATGCCTCTTGCTTCGTATGGACCGAGCCCACCGACCACACCAAAGCCCGTTTAGAGGGTAGCGATGCCCTGTTCCTGAAGGCTTTATTGGCCCAATGTGGTGGCGTTCTTGGGGATTTGGAGCTTGTGGTGGCCCCTCAGATTTGGGGTTTGACGCGGATTTTGGCGTCAACCTATGTTCAGGATCGCGTGGTGTTGCTGGGGGATGCGGCCCATGCCATTCATCCCATTGCAGGACAAGGGTTTAATTTAACGTTGCGGGATCTGGTGGCGCTGCGTCGGGCTTTGCAGCCACAATTGCATGCGGGATTGCCTTTAAAGGATGCTTTGTCCCTGTATAGCCGTTTGCGGCAGGTGGACGCCGCTGTGATGGCAGAGGCCACACATCTCCTAAACACCCTATTTCTGAATTCGGGGATCTTGCCTGCGGCCATGCGCAGGGTGGGGCTAAGGATGCTGAATCGTTTGCCGATACTCAAAAAACCCTTTGTCCGCCATGCAACCGGTGTATCCCGTCTGGCAAGATTGGGATTTTAGGGCCGGTTATGGAGTTCGTTTGTTCTATTAAGATAAACCTAAATCTTCACGTTATTTCAAAAAGAAATGATGGTTATCATAATCTACAAAGTTTGGTCGTTTTTGTGGGGGGAGGGGATGGTTTGTCGTTTCACCCAGACGATGCGTTATCTTTAACGCAGGGGGATCCTAAGCCAAAAGAAACCGAACGCCTGCAGGTTGCGGGCCCTTTTGCGGGGGCTGTGCCCACCGATGAAACCAATAGCATCCTGCGGGCGCACAAAGCGTTTGAAGAGGCCCTGGGTCACCCTGTGGCTGGCCGGTGGCAGCTGAACAAAACTGTCCCTGTGGGGGCGGGGTTGGGCAGTGCCTCTGCCAATGCGGCGGGGGCCCTGATGGTGCTTCAGAAAACTCATCCATTGCATGAAGATGAGGTTTTATCCATAGGAAAATCAATAGGATCAGATGTTCCCGCTTGTCTTTTGTCCCAAAATGCGATTATGGAGGGAACGGGGGATCGCCTGACCGTAACCCCCGATGTTATCACGCCCCCCTTGGTGGTTGTGTTTCCTGGGGTTATGCTTTCAACAAAAATGATGTTTAGCGCTCTTTCTTTAGAGAAATCAATTTTTTGCGATGAAATACCGATAAAAAACATGAAAAACATTTTCGCCACGCATAATGCCTTTGAATCTTTGGCGTGCCAAAAGGCTCCGGTGATTGCCGAGGTTCTGGAGTCTCTGAGGGAAACAGCGGGGTGTTGCTTGGCCCGTTTATCGGGCAGTGGCAGCGCGTGCTTTGGTGTTTATGAAACACAAGATCAGGCGGTTGCTGCATCTCAGGCTTTGAAAATAAAATACCCCTCTATGTGGGTCTGGCCTTAAATGCGATGGCGGTATAAAATGATTAAAGCAATAGCAATGTTCCCTTGGTATGATCATACCGTTGTATTGTGATGGATGTTTTTTTATCTGAAGCTCGTATGTCCTTGATTGATAAAATTTTGATGGTTTTTGGTGTGCGTCGTGAATCTGCCCGGGAGGTTCAGCGGCAGAGAAAACTTCGTTTTTTGTTGGACAAATCACCATTGCCGTCTTGGATTCGGGATAAGGGCATGGTGCTCCAGTACTGCAATTTTGCGTATGCGGATGTTTTTGAAACAACGCCAGAAGGGGTTCTTCAAAAACAAATTCCTTTTTATGGCGATGGGGACGCCTCTGCTTTGGCGAGGGCGGCTTTGGAGCGGGATACCCCTCAATCCACCACGGTAACGGTGATCGTGGGGGGAAAACGTCGGTTGTATGAAATCACCGAAATTCCCACATTGGACGGCGAAGCCGTGGTTGGCTATGCCAGCGATTACAGCGCCGTTGAGGATTTACAAAGCGCCCTGGAGCGGCACATTCAGGCATCACAGGATATTTACGAATTTCTGGGATCTGCGGTGGCCATTTTTGGGGCCGGACGCACCCTGCAGTTTTATAACCATGCGTTTGTCCAAATGTGGAAGCTTGAGGAGGAGTGGTTATCCCAAGGCCCCACAGTAGGGGAATTTTTGGATCAGCTGCGCCGGTGTCGCATGATGCCCGAATCGCTGGATTTTCAAAACATGCGAAAAGAATACATAAAGATGTTCACATCTTTGCTGGAGCCCAAGCAAGCTTTTTGGCACTTGCCAGATGAGCGAACCATCAAAATTACCATTATCCCGCATCCGATGGGGGGCATTTTCTTTTCTTATGAAAATGTAACGGATCGTTTGGCTTTGGAGCGGAATTACAAAACACTGATTTCTGTTCACGAAACTGTGATCCAAGATTTGGAAGAGGGTTTGCTGATCTGGGGATCCGATGGCCGTATTCAGAGGATGAACACGTCTTGTTATGAACTTTTGTCTTTGGAACAGCCCAAGGATTCATATGAGGGAATGCGCCTGCATGATCTTCTGGAATCTCTCAAGCCGCTGCTTTTAAAGCACCTTTCTGGACACCGTTGGTCTGCTTTTCAAAAACGATTGCTCAGTCGGTTTATGGGGCAAAAGCCACGCCATGGAATGTTTCGTCTCAATAATGGTGTCAGATTGCGTTATGCTCTGCGCTCTTTACCCGATGGGGCTTTTGTCTTGTCTCTTTTGCCCATGATGCCATCCTCTATCGGCACAGGGACCCACGTTGCGGAAGGTGCCATAAAAAATAACGGTGTTGCAGAGAGTCACACTCATGACGCCATGGTTATGGCGCCTGTCTTGACGATGATGGATGCCATCATTCCTGCTTTTCAAAATCAGTTTCAGCACAAGGGGGCCTCAATTTCCTTAAACCACAGCGGCGGGCCTGATGTGACGTTGCCTCAAAAGCTGTTTGAGGATGCTATGAAAATGCTTTTATCGCTGATTGTGCTGTGTGTTAAGCCGAAAAGTGAAGTCGCTATGGCCCTTAAGCTTTTGAAGGGGTATGTTATTTTGGATGTGGTTTTTGTTTTGAGCAAGGAATCGATTCACGTATTGCCACGGGACCTGAAAGACTTGCCTGGGATTACCAGTTTGGCACGACAGTATAGCCAATATCTAAAACTTGATGTAGAGTTGGGGCAGGGGGATGCTCTGAAGCTGTCGTTGGCTTTTTTCCCGCATCGCTCTGCCTCTTAAAATTTGAATCTGATTTGTGTCCGTTGTCTCTGGCTTTTCCCATGATATCCCGTATTTTGGTTGTACGCGCTACGTTTTACCGTGAGATTGCAGATTTTTTGCTGGAAGGGGCATCTGCTGCCTTAAAGGATAAAGGGGCGTTTTACGAGGTTCTGGATGTCCCGGGGGCCATGGAAATTCCCTTGGCCATGGCGGGGGCGTCTTCGGACTTCGACGGCTATCTTGCTTTGGGGTGTGTGATTCGGGGGGAAACCAGCCATTATGATGTGGTTTGCCAAACCAGTGCCAATGGATTGATGACGCTGGCTTTATCAAAAAACATCATTATAATCAATGGCATTCTAACAACAGAAAACTGGGATCAGGCGATAGAACGCGCCCATCCCGCGAAAAAAAACAAAGGCGGCTATGCAGCGGAAGCTTGCCTGGCCATGATTCATCAAAGGGATTCACAATGACAAAATTCGATGATGCGGCGTTAAATTATCACGAGTTTCCAAGGCCTGGGAAACTGGAAATCAAACCCACGAAAAATCTGAGCAACCAAAGGGATCTTGCTCTGGCCTATTCCCCTGGGGTGGCGGCCCCTTGCCGCGCCATTGTGGAGGACGAAGAGGCCATTTTTCGTTACACCAATCGCCGCAATCTGGTCGCCGTGATTAGCAATGGAACGGCTGTTCTGGGGCTGGGCAACATCGGCCCCAAAGCGGCCAAGCCCGTGATGGAGGGTAAGGCTGTTTTGTTTAAAAAATTTGCCAACATTGATTGCTTTGATATTGAAATTGATGAACAGGATCCCGGCAAACTGATTGATATTGTGGCATCCCTCGCCCCGACCTTTGGGGGGATTAATTTAGAGGATATCAAAGCCCCTGATTGTTTTCTGGTGGAACAGGCGCTGGCGGCAAAGTTAGACATTCCGGTTTTTCATGACGATCAGCATGGCACGGCCATCATTGTGGCGGCGGCGCTGGTGAATGCCATTCAGGTGGCGGGAAAAAGTTTAGAGACCGTCAAGCTGACAACATCCGGCGGCGGGGCGGCGGCCTTAGCGTGTCTGGATATGCTGGTGAAATTGGGGCTGCCACGGGACAACATCATTGTCACCGATCTTTATGGTGTGGTTTATCGGGGTCGTGAAGAGGGCATGAATCCTTTCCTCAGTAAATTTGCCTCTGGCACATCAGCGCGGACTTTGGAAGAAGCCCTCGTCGGGGTTGATATTTTTCTGGGCCTCAGCGCCCCCAATGTCCTGAAGCCCGAGTGGCTGAAGGGTATGAATCAAAACCCCATTGTTTTTGCGCTGGCCAATCCGGATCCTGAGATTCTTCCGGAACTGACAAAGGCGGCCCGCCCCGACGCCATTATTGCCACCGGTCGGTCGGATTATCCCAATCAGGTCAACAATGTGTTGTGTTTTCCCTATATTTTTCGTGGGGCGCTGGATGTCGGGGCCACCTGCATCAACGATGCCATGAAAATTGCCTGTGTGAAGGCCATTGCGGATTTGGCCAAAGCGGAGCCGTCCGAAGTTGTCGCCCGTGCCTATAACAGCGCAGAGTCCATGATTTTTGGGCGGGATTATTTAATTCCCAAGCCCTTTGATCCCCGTTTGTATGTCCATATCACGGCGGCGGTGGCGCAGGCAGCTATGGATTCTGGGGTGGCCAAGCGGCCTTTGTCGGATGTTAAGGCCTATATTCAGGGATTGAATCAATTCGTCATCCGCTCTGGCCTGCTGATGCGTCCCGTGTTTGACCGCGCCCGAGGCAGCGGCAAAAAAATCGTCTTTGCGGAAGGCGATGATGACCGCGTTTTACGCGCTGGCCAGATTTTGGTGGACGAGGGGTTGGCTCGCCCTGTGTTTATCGGGGATCCCGCCATGATTGAAGGCCGTCTGGAACAGTTGGGATTAAAAATTCAAATCGGCGCCCATTGTGATGTGGTTGATCCTGCCCATAATCCCGATTACGCCCATCATTGGCGTATGTATCATCAGATTACCGCCCGTCACGGGGTTTCACCGGACAAGGCCCAGTTTATTGTGGGCACCGATACAACGGTTCTGGCGGCTTTGCTGGTCAAGAGTGGACACGCCGATGCCATGTTGTGCGGGATTCGGGGATCTTATCAGGAAAGCCTGAAGCACATTAACCGCATCATTGGGTTAAAGGCGGGGGTTAAACGGTGCTCGGCCCTGTCCATTCTGATTTTACCGCGGGGCGTGTACTTTTTTTCCGATACCTACGTCAATCCCGATCCCACGGCAGAGGATCTGGTGGACATGATCTTTTTGGGTGCGGATCAAATTCGGCGGTTTGGTTTGGAACCTAAGGTGGCCCTGTTGTCCCATTCCAATTTTGGCAGCAGCAAACTGTCCTCGGCCAAAAAAATGGCCCGTGTTCGGGAATTGCTCTTGGCGCGGGATCCCGCCTTTCCCGTTGAGGGGGAAATGCATGCGGATGCCGCGCTGGATACAACGGTGCGGGATCGTATTTTCCCTGATTCGGCCTTTGCGGGGGAGGCAAACTTTCTGGTGATGCCGTCACTGGATGCGGCCAACATTGCCTATACCATGACCAAAGCTTTGGGAGAGGGCTTGCCCATCGGGCCCCTGCTGCTGGGTGTGGATCGTCCGGCGTATGTGGCAACGCCCTCCATCACCGCGCGGGGCCTTGTGAATATGGCAGCCATTGCGGTTGTTGATGCAGAAGGGTAGGGGGCATGGTTGATGAAAAGGAATGGACCCCTGAACATTTGTCGGCTCTTTTGGATTTAGAGACGGTGGAAAGCCGCATGGCTTTACCGGCCGCCCTAAGGACTCTGCACCCCGCCGATGCCGCAGAATGGATCCATAGCCTGAGCGAGGAAGATCAGCGGGACGTTGCGTGCCGTTTGGATGCCGATACCCTGTCGGATATTTTAACCTATTTGAACGAGCCTGCCCGCGAAATTATCATTCCAAATTTAGACGAGAAGATCCTCACCGAAGCCTTCCGTCAGATGGACACGGACGATGCGGTTCAGATCATCGAGGCCTTTCGGCCCGAGGATAAAGAACAGCTGCTTTCCGCCCTGCCGTCCAAAGAGCGTGTGATTTTAGAAGAATCGTTAATTTATCCCGAAGAGTCCGCCGGACGATTGATGCAGCGGGATTGCGTCACGGCGCCCGAGCATTGGGACGTGGGGCAAATGATCGATTATGTGCGCAGTCATCGCAATTTGCCGGATGATTTTTATGATGTTTTTATTGTGGATGCGAAAAACCGTCCCCTCGGCGTGTTGCCGCTATCCCGCCTGATTCGCTCGCGCCGCAGTCAGAGTTTGTCCGAGTTGATGGAAACGCAGCTGCACACCATACCCGCGGAAGAAGATCAGGAAAACGTGGCCTTTTTGTTTCGAAAATACGGTTTGGTCTCGGCCCCTGTGGTGAATAAGAGTGGTCATATTCTGGGGATGATCACCGTGGATGATGTGGTTCACATCATTGATCGGGAAATTGAGGAAGATTTTTTGCGTCTGGCGGGGGTGTCTTCCAGTGGGCAGGTGTACAAAGCGGCGTGGCGTTCGGCTTTTGGACGTTTTCAGTGGTTGTTTGTGAATTTGCTCACAGCCATTTTGGCATCCCTGGTGATTTCGCAATTTCAGGACTCTATCAGCAGTTTGGTGGCGTTGGCGGTTTTGATGCCCATTGTGGCCTCTATGGGGGGCAATTCGGGAACCCAAACCCTAACCATCATCGTGCGGGCCTTGGCCATGCGTCATATTGGGAATGAAAACCGGCTAAGTGTGGTCAGCAAAGAAATCATGACGGGCCTGTTGCTGGGCACCTTGTTTGCGGTCCTTAGCGGGGTTGTGACCTATTTATGGTTTCATAATGCCAAGCTGGGGATTGTTATGGCGGCGGCGATGCTGGCCAATCTGGTGGCGGCCAGTGCGGCGGGGGCTTTGATCCCCCTGAGTCTTAAAAAGTTGGGGTTGGATCCGGCTCTGTCCTCTACCGTCTTTCTCACCACGGTCACGGATGTGGTGGGCTTTTTTGCCTTTTTGGGATTGGCCAGCGCATTTTTGGTGTGATGGTCGTCTTATCCAACCAAATCCGCCAGAATATCCGCAACGCTTTCTTCCCGTGTCACCATACCCACACTTTGGCCGCACATCAGGGATCCTGTTTCCACATCGCCGTCCATGACAGCGCGGCGCAGGGCGCCGGCCCAGTAATGTTCGATCTTCAATTGGCCTTCTTTCAGGGTCAGGACGCCGCGATCCACGTCATCAATGACGTGTCGCTGAAACTCTACAAAATCATCCATCCCCTGATTTTTCAGGGCGCGGACAGGAATCACAGGAAATCGCTTATCCAGTTGCGTTGAAACAACGGCATCTCGGGCACTGGCATGGATAAACGCTGCTTTGAATTTAGGATGGGCGCGGGATTCTGTGGCACAGACGAAACGGGTCCCCAGCTGGCATCCTGCCGCCCCCATGGCCATATAGGCCTCGACGGCCTTGCGATTGCCGATTCCGCCCGCCACGAAAACAGGAACCTCTGTGATGGCGCCCAGAATCTCTTGAACCAAAACGGTGGTGCTGACAGGGCCGATGTGGCCGCCGGCTTCGTGGCCTTCGATAATCAGGGCATCAATGCCGGATTTGACCAGTTTTTTGGCAATGCCCGCATTGGGGGCAAAGCCCATGACCTTGACGTGATCCCGATGGGCCCGATCGATATGGGTTTTGCCAGGAATGCCGCCGGCAAACACCAGATGGGACACTTTTTCCTCGCAAACCACATCAATCAGGGTATCCAGTTCCGGATGCATCAAAATCAGATTCACCCCAAAGGGCTTATGGGTCAGGGCCCGTGTGGCCTGAATTTCCTCGCGCAGTCGCTCGGGTGACATGGCCCCGCATGCCAAAACCCCAAAAGCCCCAGCGTTAGACAGGGCGGAAACTAGGGAGCGTTCCGACACCCACGTCATGCCTCCCCCCAAAATAGGATAATGGCACCCTAAAAAATCCGTGCCCCGTTGATGATTGACGGTCATAAAACGGGTGTTCCGTTGTCCAAGCCATAGGCCGTATGAAGGGATCTGACCGCCAACTCGGTATAGACATCATCAATCAAAACGCTGATTTTGATTTCCGATGTGGAAATCACCTGAATGTTGATTTTTTTATCGGCCAACGTTTCAAACATTTTTTTCGCCACACCCACATGGCTTCGCATACCCAATCCCACCACACTGATTTTGGAGACATCTTGCCGGATATCCAGGGCATCATAGCCCAAAGTTTGCTTAAGTTCCCCCAAAATGGCTTTGGTGCGGGCGGCATCGCTGCGCGTGACGGTAAAGGTCATATCCGTGCGTCCATCGCCGCCTGCGTTGGTTTGCACAATCATATCCACGTTAATCCCCGCATCCGCCAAACGGCCAAAAAGGGACGCCGATATCCCGGGTTGATCCATCAGCTTAAACAAGGATACCTTGGCCTCGTCCCGTGTATAGGTGACGCCGCGGATCACTTCACTTTCCAAAACACGGCTTTCATCCACCACCATGGTTCCCTCACTTTCTGTAAAACTGGATCGCACTTGAACGGCAACCCCTTCTTTCATGGCCAATTCCACCGAACGGGTTTGCAGAACTTTCGCCCCCAAAGAAGCCATTTCCAGCATCTCTTCATAACTGATGGTATGCAGTTTCCGCGCCGCCGGCACAATGCGGGGATCACAGGTATAAACCCCGTCAACATCGGTATAAATATCGCAGCGATCGGCCTTTAATGCCGCTGCCAAAGCCACGGCCGCTGTGTCGCTGCCGCCCCGTCCCACCGTTGTGATGCGTCCATCGGGGGCGACACCCTGAAATCCCGCCACCACAGGAACTTCACCGCGCATCATAGAGTCCACAAGGGCTTTCCCTTCAATCCCCAAAATACGGGCCTTGGCATGCAAAGCTGAGGTCAATATGGGAATTTGCCACCCCAACCAAGACCGCGCCGTCAACCCGTGATCTTGTAAAAGCAGCGCCATCAATCCGGCCGTAACCTGTTCCCCTGTTGACACCACAGTGTCATATTCCCGTGGATCGTGCATGGGGCTGGCCTCTTCGACCCAGCGCACCAGTTGGTTGGTGGTGCCGGCCATGGCGGAAACGACGATGGCAACCTGATGACCGGCTTGGACTTCACGGGCCACGATGGATGTGACATGGCGCATGCGGCCAATATCGGCCACAGAGGTTCCCCCAAATTTTAAAACCAAACGCATGGCCTGTTCAAAACAACAGGCCTAGGCCGTGCCGCCTGGGAACGTCATGCCCTTAAACCGCTTGTTAAAGCGGGACAACTGACCGGCATCGGTCAATTTCCGCTGACCACCCACCCAAGCGGGATGGGTTTTGGGGTCAATGTCCAAATTCATGGTATCCCCTGGCTTTCCCCAAGTGGTGCGGGTTTTAAAAGACGTTCCATCGGTCATCACAACCGTAATTTCATGGTATTTTGGGTGAATGCCAGATTTCATAACAAAAAAGCCTCTTTTAAAATCAAGGGCCTCACCTTAAAAGAAGCGCCAGAATTGTCAAGGACCTATTTATGGCCCATCGCATAGAAACGTATCCTTGGCCGACCGTTCGCCTGCCCAGGATTTGCCTTTGTGATGGGCATGGATTGTGTCAAAAAAATCTCAAAAAAAACCTTGCATGCGGGGCGCAGTTTGTGTATCACGGGTTTCGTTTTGATTGCGCCAACAGAGGTTTGCAAAGGCAACGCAAGAAAAGCGCTGTGTCAACGTTTTTGGGGTCTTTATGCGAAATGAGCACCACGACAACTGCTACAGCCCTGTCCTTGCGACAGCTTTGTGATCCTGCGGTTTTGTATCGCCCCCATGCTTTGGCGGCAGCGACCCAGTATTTTCACGACAATTTTCAGGCCCGGTTGCTTTACGCGGTAAAGACCAACCCTGATCCTGTCATCTTGACCGATTTGTATCGGGCAGGGGTCCGCTCTTTTGATGTGGCATCCTTGACAGAGGCGGAGGATCTTTCCCGTCGTTTCCCCGATGCTACATTGTTTTACATGCATCCTGTGAAGCCCCGTCACGCCATTGCCAAGGCCTATCGTGATTTTGGTGTGCGGCATTTTTCCCTGGATTCTGAGGCTGAGCTGAGAAAAATCCTAGAAGAAACAGGGCATGCTAAGGATCTCTCGCTGCATGTTCGTCTGGCCATGCCCAACAGTTATTCGGAAATTACGCTGGCCAACAAATTTGGTGTGGCCCTGCATGATGCGCCGGCGTTGATTGGTTTGGTGTCCCAGCATGCCGCCGAAGTGGGCATTTCTTTTCATGTGGGATCCCAGTGCATGAATCCCGATGCCTACCGCATTGCCATTCGTATGTGCCGCACGGTGTTGGATGATTTGCCCACCCCCCCGCAGTATTTTAATGTCGGGGGTGGGTTTCCGTCCATTTATCCCGGGTTAACGCCGCCGGATTTGCATTTGTATTTTGATGCCATCCACGAAGCCTTTTCCCACCTGCCAAACCACGAAAACATGACCCTGCTGGCTGAGCCAGGGCGGGCTCTGGTGGCCGAAAGCGGATCGGTTCTGGTGCGTGTGGATATGCGGCGGGGGGATACCCTGTATATCAACGATGGCACCTACGGCAGTTTGTTTGATGCGGGGCAGCTTGGGTTTGTGTTTCCCACGCGCCTTCATCGCTCGTCCTTGCGGGTGCCCAAGGCTGAACATGCGTTCCGGTTTTACGGCCCGACGTGTGATTCCATGGATGTTATGCAGGGCCCCTTCATGGTGCCCGATGATGTGCAAGAGGGGGATTACATCGAAATCGGTCAATTGGGGGCGTATGGCTGCACCATGGCCACAAAGTTCAATGGTTTCACGCAGGACCCTGTTTTGTATACGGTTTCGGATGATCCCTTGCTCAGTTTATATCCCGCTTTCACCAAACCGCAGGAACAATTGCGCAAACCCCTTGCGTTTACAGGAAAAAAGTGGTAGATAATGGGGGTTATGGCAACATAACTATGACGATAAATGGTGTATGGAATAGGCGTTTCGGACCCGGGGGCGGAACCCGGCACCTCCACCCCAGAGCCCTCAAAAAAAAACTTTGGGGACTTTGCGGCGGGGGTGAATCAGGATCGACGGGCGTAATAAAGATATGACTTTCGTTCGGTATGGTACCGCTGTTATCGGGCCAAAACTCTAAGTGCTAACGATAACGTTACACCTCAGGCGAACCTGAAACTGGCTGCCTAACCGCGGCTTGTTTTGGATTTTCCTAGCGGTCGGGGGGCACCGGGCAACAGAACGCCCCCACATCTGGTTTTGATCCGCCATGGTTTCATGAAGAGTGCCTGTTTTTGTGTTGACGCGTTTGGCCTTGATAGGGCCGGAAGATTGACCCCCGCCCCACACCCCTCTTTTTATGGTTATGCCCCTGATGCTATAATTCACGGGAAATAGCTTTCTGGAAAATTAAGGCTGTTCATTTCTATGCATCGTCATACCGGACAAGGGAGCGCAGCGACCGCTGATCCGGTATCCAGCACCACTGTCAAAAGGCGCAGCCTTTTGCCTTTAATCTTAAAAAAACAAAGAACAAAACGCTTCGCGTTTTGGCATTTGCGCTGGATTCCGCCTCGGCGCTCGCTATCGCTCGCTGGGCCGGAATGACGCAGAATCGTTAGGTTTTGGCAGAAATGAACAGCCCTTTCTGGAAAATAGCTTGCCCTTGGCCCTGATTTTTTTGATGATGGGTCTGTGCCCGATGGGCTGGCGTTAAGCAGGATTTCAGGGATGATAGGGTAAACATAATGTCTCTCTGTAGAGTTTTTTGTATGCGGCTTTTGTTTTTTGCATGGATCTGTTTTGGCTTTACGGTTTCGGCGGCGGCATCGTTGTCGTCATCGGATCGGCAGGCGTATCAATCGGCCTTTGATGCCCTGGATCGGGGGCGATGGGATGATGCCCAAACGTGGGCCAGACGGGCCCAAAACCCCGTTTTGAAAGATGCCGTCACGTGGTTTCGTTTAAAATCAGACCCAAAGGCCTCAGCCGAAGACATTGCGGCGTTTTTGGAGGCCCATCCAGACTGGCCTACGGAGGCCGCCCTTCAAGCCAAAGGGGAGTCAGACATTGTTGGGCGTCAGGATGGTGGGGCGTTGACGGCTTGGCTACTGAAATTCCCCCCTCAAACCAATGGGGGGCGCGTTCATTTTTTAAGTATGATGGATCAGGATGCCACAGTTCCCCGCTCTTTTATCAAATCCTATGCTGTTTTTCTGTGGCGCACCGGCGATTTTTCAGAAGCAGAGGCCAGCGATTTCATCGCCCGCTACGGGGATGTTTTGCGGGATGATGATCATCTGATGCGGGCCAGCCAGCTGGTATGGGATAAAAAATACGATCAACTGCCCATGATGCGCGGGTATTTATCGCCGCAGGCTTGGGATTTGATCGAGGCCCGAAAAGCCCTGAAAACCAAATCCCGTCGCGCCGCCCAGGCCGCTTCGGCCGTTTCCGGACGGTATCGGCAAGACCCTGGGTTTTTGTTCGATGCTGCGGTTTATGCCTATGATGCCAAAAAAAATGAGGATATGGCCCGATTTTTAGGGCGCATTTCCCCTGATGCCACCGTTTTAGAGCCGGATAAAGTCTGGAAATATCAATCCATTGTGGTGCGGCGTTTTTTAAGGGATGGGGACGATAAAAAAGCCTACGCCTTCGCCGCCAACAATCACCAAAACGACGGGGAAGGGTTGGCAGAGGCAGAATTTCTGGCGGGCTTTATTGCCCTGAAAAAACTGGGGTGGGCCGAGCAATCGTTGATCCATTTTCACCGTCTGCATGATGCCGTGGAAACCCCCATCAGCCAAGCCCGCGGGGCCTATTGGTTGGCAGAGGCCTATGCCGCCCTGAACGACACAGACAAACAACAACAGTATTTAGAGGAAGCGGCCAGTCACCCCACCACCTTTTACGGCCAACTGGCGCTCAGCAAACTGGGACGCAAGGGCGTGTTGCCGCAACCCCCCGCCGCGACCCCATTATCTTCGGCGCCGACCCAGTTTCAGACATTCATTAAAATTTTAGGGGCCCTGAATGATCTGGGGGAAGACAAACGCATGGTGCCGTTTGCCCGTCATACCTTTGAAACGTTCGATGATGTGGGCCTGCGCGTGGCATTGCTGGATCATTTGGTGCGCTGGGGACGGATGAATTTATCTGTATCATTGGCCAAAAAAGCCAAAAACGATGGGCAATCGTTGGTGATGTTCGAATTCCCCAGCCAGTTTTCCTATATGAAAAACCTATCGACGGAAAGGCCTTTGACACTGGCCATTACGCGGCAGGAAAGTGTTTTTCAGGTGGACGCCCGCAGCCCCGTGGGGGCCATGGGCCTGATGCAGCTGATGCCTGGCACGGCCAAAATGACGGCGAAACAATTGGGTGTGGGGTATAATCAGGCCGCCCTGACACAGGATCCTTACTATAATGTCATGTTGGGCAGCGCCCATTTGGAAACGCTGCTACAGGATTTTGATGGGGCCTATCCCATGGCCATTGCTGCCTATAATGCCGGATCGGGGGCCGTGCGTCGTTGGATTCGGGATAATGGGGATCCCCGTTATCAAACCCCCACGCATATGTTGGATTGGATTGAAAACATTCCCTACCGCGAAACACGAAATTATGTTCAGCGTGTGCTTGAGGGGTTAGAGGTTTACCGGATGCATCTGAACGCCCCTTTGCCTGCCAAAGATCAAAAAACCATGAATCTGGCTTGGTGTCGCGCAACGTGTATCGGGGAAGAGATCAGCCAATAGGCAAAAAAATCCCTTTTTTATAGCGTTGAAAAGAAAATTATTTTTCCATTTTAATCAATAGGTTAATCACATTTTCGCTTGTTGCCCCATCGGGTTTCATGCAGCAACAGGCAAAATTTTCCCATCCTTTACCCTTTTTTTAGATTTCAGGTTCACACTGAATACGTGTTTTGGGATTAACCCCAAAAAAACCAAAAATTATAAAAAAAGAAAACCATGGCTGAAGACGTTCTTTCTTCCCCCCGGGGACTTTTGCTGGAAAAACTTCGGGGTATGGGGCCCGTGAAGTTGGTTTTGTTTGCTGGGTTGGCCCTGGCCCTGATCATTTTTATTTTTTCGGTCAGCACCCGTATGGGGACCGTGGATATGCAGCCCCTGTACAATGATTTGGATCCCGTGGATGCCAATGAAATCGTGGCGCGGTTAGAGGTTGCGAACATCCCTTATCGCTTAGAAAAAGAGGGAAAATCCCTGTTGGTTGCCAGTGGAGAGTCGGGGCGCGTGCGCATTTTGCTGGCCGAGGCAGGCCTGCCGCGAGGGGGCAGTTCAGGATACGAGCTTTTTGACAAAGACGAGGGTCTTGGCACCAGCAGCTTTAAGCAAAATATAACAAAAATCAGGGCTTTGGAGGGAGAGCTGGCCAAAACCATCATGTCCATCGCCGGAATCCGTAACGCCCGTGTGCATCTGGTCCTGCCTGAGCGGCAGTTGTTTTCAGAGGAAAAACAAGCCCCCTCAGCCTCTGTCTTTTTGCGCCTGAGCGCGTCCACCACCTTGGCCAAATCCCAAGTGATGGCCATTCAATATCTGGTGGCCTCTGCCGTGCCAGAGCTGAAAACCAACGCGGTATCCATTATTGACAATAA
>CANGYM010000029.1 GCA_947458145.1 Alphaproteobacteria bacterium
ATTTTGCGGCCGCCCGTCAAAAGGCCCCTTTGTTTACCGCGCCTGAAAAGGAAAAGGCTTTCTTTGATGACAAAGCCGCCAAAGCCCTGAGCGCGTCGTTCAAATCGGCCTATGATATTAAGGTCAAACAGGACCGCCGCGCCGCCATTGACGCGGTTTATGCGGATCTGAAACAAAAATGGGCGGATCACGAATCCTTAGAAAAAATCCTGAACGAAGCCAAAGACCTAGAAAAAGATCTGGTCCGCCGCAGCATTCTGGAAACCGGCGTGCGTATTGATGGCCGCAAAGGCGATGATATCCGCAGCATTGTTTGCGAAGCCGCTCTGCTGCCACGCGTTCATGGCAGTGCCTTGTTTACGCGCGGCGAAACACAGGCCATCGTGGCTGCCACCTTGGGCACCGGCGATGATGAACAGATTATGGATGCGCTGCACGGCGAATACCGCGAAGATTTCCTGCTGCATTATAACTTTCCTCCGTTTTCCGTTGGGGAAACTGGCCGTTACGGGGCCCCTGGCCGTCGTGAAATTGGCCATGGAAAATTGGCATGGCGTGCGCTGCACCCCATGCTGCCCAAAAAAGAAGACTTCCCCTATACGCTCCGCGTGGTTTCTGAGGTTACCGAGTCCAACGGTTCCTCCTCTATGGCCACGGTTTGTGGCGCCAGCCTTTCCTTGCTGGATGCCGGTGTGCCCCTGAAGCGCTCGGTGGCCGGTATTGCCATGGGATTGATCAAAGAGGGCAAGGATGTTGCCATTCTCTCTGACATTCTGGGCGACGAAGATCACTTGGGCGATATGGATTTCAAAGTGGCGGGAACGTCCGAGGGAATCACCGCCCTGCAGATGGATATCAAAATCACATCCATCACCCGCGACATCATGGAAAAGGCCCTGAAACAGGCCCAAGCCGGTCGGATGCACATTTTGGGCATTATGAACCAGCTGCTTTCGTCACCCAAGCAAGAGGTCAGCCCGTGGGCCCCCCGCATGCAACAGATCACCATTCCGGTGGATAAAATTCGGGAACTGATCGGCCCAGGCGGCAAAAACATCCGCGAAATTTGCGACACCACCAAGGCCAAAATTGACATCAAGGACGACGGGACTGTCTTTATCGCCAGCAACAATGCTGAGGCCTTAAAAGCCGCCATCGAAAAGGTCAAAATGTCCACCGGCAGCTTGGAAATCGGCACCATTTACAGCGGCAAAGTGGCCAAACTCATGGATTTTGGGGCCTTTGTCACCATTGGTAACCAAGACGGTCTGGTGCATGTCAGTGAAATTTCTGATGAACGCGTCAATAATGTTGCGGATTACCTGAGCGTCGGTCAAATCATCAACGTGAAGGTCGTCGGCATCGACGAACGCGGCAAAATCCGCCTGAGCATGAAAAAAGCCGTGGCTTAATCCATAGAATCGTTTGAACGTGAGTGTTTTATGAAAGTCGTCAACTCCCTGAAAACCCTGAAAAGCCGCCACAAAGATTGCCGCGTCATCCGCCGCAAAGGCCGCGTGTACGTCATCAACAAAACCAACCCACGGTATAAAGTCCGTCAGGGATAAGAAAAAAGCCCCCCGAGGGGGGGCTTTTTGTAGAAAGACTGAAGGCCCGCTGAAAGCCCTTGGCCCTAGGCCCTTGAATGCCTTATACGCCGACGAGTTCGGCGTATGAACTTAGTGATCACTCTGCAAACCCTGCAGATGAAAAAAACTCCCCTAACTGCCAGCAATAAACCAAAAAGTTTTAGGCCTGTGTAGAAAATGGTTTCCAACATGGGGATCCCAAATAAACAACCCCCACACTATAAATGTGATGTGATGTGATGTGATGAATGTCACACCCGCCAAAAAAATGTGTCAAGCGCGTTATGCCACCCGCCGCAACAACCCTTGGGGGCATAGGGTGATGTCGGGGTGGGGTTCCATGCCGTGGGGGTCCAAAACAAAATGATGGCATTCCTGCAAAAAATCCTGCACCGCGCGGTGGGGATTGTCGTGTTCCCAGCGGGGTTTGCCAGATGGGACGTGGGCCATGTCCTTTAGGGATCCATCCATCACCATCATAAAGCTGCCGGTTGTCACTAGGGGACCGTAAAGCCGGAGCTCTTTTAAGACATGATCATACCGGTGGCTGCTGTCCAAAATCACACACACGCGCTGCCAATGGTGGGGCTGGGTGTGTTCCCGCAGCCGCGATACGATGACGGGATCGGCACTGTCCCCATGAATCACCGTTATGTGGGGGCCCAAGATGGGATGGGCGGTTAGGGCGTCAATGTGTTCGAATCGTGGGTTTTTTTCAATCCCAATCACCTTGGCCCCGCCGTAAGCCAAGGCCAAATGGGCATACAACGCCATGGACCCCCCGCCGGACACCCCCGTTTCGATGATCAGGGTGGGCTGCTCTTGCGTGATCAGGGCCTGCATCCGCATCACATCCTGCGGCAGCTGAATCAGGGGAAAGCCCATCCACGACTGGGCAAAGGGATACCCCACCGACCATCCCACCTTTAACCATAACTGGGACAGGGCCGCGAACCCCTCAGGACTGTACAGGGGTATGGGGTTTCCGTTTGGGTCCAAAAACGGGATATCCTCAGGCTTGACAGGCATACAACGCAATGGCGGCGGCGTTGGAAACGTTCAAACTGGGAAAATCCGGATTGGTGGGCAAACGCACCAAAATATCCGCATGGTTGATGATGTTGGGGCGCAGGCCCTTGCCCTCCGCCCCCATCATCAAAACCTTTTTGGCCCCCAAACGGCTGGGGTCAAAGGGATCCTTGCCCGCCGAATCAAAGGCAATGGTCCAAAACTCCGCGTTTTTTAAATCCTGCAACGCGCGGGATAAATTCACAACGGACACAATGGGGATGTGATCCAATCCCCCGCTGGCCGTTTTGGCCAGAACGCCCCCCTCTGAGGGGCTGTGGCGGGACTGAACAATGATGGCATCGGCAGAAAAGGCCGCCGCCGTCCGCACAATGGCCCCAAAATTATGGGGATCTGTCACCTGATCCAACATCAGGAACAACGATGCCTCTGGCAACAGATCCTCCAGATCCGGCTGCTCTAGCGGAAGGACCTCCGCCGCGATGCCCTGATGCACCCCATCAAGGGTTTTGCGATTCAAATCCTGCGTCGAGGCCAACCGGACATAGCGCGGATCGATGAAGTGATGGGCATCTTCCTCTTGCAATCGGTCTCTGGCGGTTTCATTCACCCAAACCTGATTCACCGTGCGGTTTGGGTTTTTCAGGGCGGCCAAAACTGTGTGCCAACCGTAGAGGGTATAGGGCTTGCTCATATCAAAATCCAAAACATCTATGCTGTTGATGATGGCATGACTATACGGCTCTGGCCTTTGCCTTTCAAGATAAAGGGTTTGGTTTTAGCGTTTGTTTTTCCTTCCCACCCAAAGGGTTTGTTTGATATAAGAAAGCCCAACCATAAAACAATCACAAAAGCAGGGGGCGTCATGATCTTTTCACACCGGCAGGATCACAACCACACAACGGGCCCCTGTTTTTTGCGGCGGATGGTGTGCCTTTTGACTTTGGTGGCGACCCTTTCCGCCTGCGCCAGCAGCAAGGATGAGGCCACAGAAAAAGAAATCGAAAAAACCCCCGATCAAGTCTATGCCGAGGCCAAAGAGGCCGTGGCCAAAAAAGAATACAAAAAAGCCGCTGAACGTTACGAACAGTTAGAACAAAATTACCCCTACTGGGAAAACATCAACATCGCCCTGATGGAAAAGGCCCAGGTGGAATACGATGGGCGGAATTACGAAGAGGCCCTGCAAACGCTGGATCGTTTTATTGAACTGTATCCCGCCGATGCCCAAATTGACCGTGCCTATTATCTAAAGGCCCTGTGTTTGTACGAACAAATTGTGGACGTAGGGCGGGATCAATTAACGACGCAGCAGGCCGATGATGCGCTGAAGGCCGTTTACACCCTGTTCCCCGATTCCCAATACGCCCGTGACGCCAAATTCAAACGGGATTTAACGCAGGATCATTTGGCCGGCAAAGAAATGGAAATCGGCCGTTTTTATTTGAAACAAAAGGAATACCCATCGGCCATTCGGCGGTTTCAAACGGTGATTAAAACATATGATACAACATCCCACGTGCCAGAGGCCCTGTATCGTCTGGTGGTGGCCAATCTGGCCATCGGATTAACCGAAGAGGCCCGCCGCAACGCCGCCGTTTTGGCCACCAACGCCAATAACAGCACGTGGTATGAAAAAGCCTATGACGCCTTAACACAGGCCGGCGCCCTGACCCCCAACCCTGTGAGCGGGGAAAAATCAACGGTCATCCCCCCCCAAAATCCCACGGAAGAGGCAAAATAAGTCATGGCCGCATGGTGATGAACACCACAGCATCGTTGCTCGGACTCAGTCAGGCCGAGGCCCTGAACCGCCTGGCGCTTGAGGGGCCGAATCTGCTGCCCACCGATAAAAAACGCGGACTTTCTGTCATTTTTCAGGATGTTTTAAAGGAACCCATGTTTTTGATGCTGCTGGCCTCGGCCGCCATTTATATGGTGCTGGGGGATCGGGTTGAGGCCTTGGTGCTATCCCTCTTCGCCTCTCTGTCCGTCATCATTGCCATTATTCAGGAAATCCGCAGCGAAAATGTGCTGGCCAGCCTGCGGGCCCTCAGCAGTCCCCGCGCCTTGGTCATCCGCGATGGCCAACGTCAACGCATTGCGGGGGCCGATGTGGTGCGCGGGGATATCCTCGTTTTGGCCGAGGGAGACCGTGTCCCCGCCGATGCCCTGGTGCGGGAATGCCACCATCTGTTCACCGATGAATCCCTGTTGACGGGGGAATCCGTCCCCGTGCGCAAACGTCTGGCCACAGACAATACCCTGCCCCGCCCGGGGGGGGATGATCTGGGGGCCGTGTTTTCGGGAACGCTGGTGGTGCGCGGGCATGCCTTGGCCGAGGTCGTGGCCACAGGCGAGCGCACAGAAATCGGCCATATCGGCCAAGACCTGCACCGCATTGAAACCGAGCCCCCCCGCCTGCGCACCCAAACGCGGCAATTGGTCCGCGCGTGCGCATTGGGGGGATTGGCATTCAGTGTGCTGATGATTCTGCTGTATGGCCTGATGCGGGATAACTGGCTGCAGGCCACCTTGGGCGGCATTGCGCTGGGCATGTCGTTGCTGCCAGAGGAATTTCCCTTGGTGCTCAGCGTCTTTATGGTCATGGGGGCATGGCGCATTGCGGGGGCGCATGTGCTGACCCGCCGCGCGGCGGCGCTGGAAATGCTGGGCGCGGCCACCGTTTTATGCACCGACAAAACGGGAACCCTGACCCAAAACAAAATGACGGTGCAATCCCTGAAAACCATGCAGGGGGATCTCTGGCAACAGGGAAACCCTTTGCATTCATCGTGTGGGGATTTGGCCTTGGTTGCGGTGTATGCGTCCTCTCCGCGCCCCCATGATCCCATGGAACAGGCCATCCATGCTGTTTTGCCCAGCCCTGCCGCCAACACCGCAACGCTTGTGGCAGAATACCCCCTGACCCCCACGCGGCCCGCCATGATTCATGTTTGGCAACATCCTGCCTCAAATACCCTGCACGTGGCGTGCAAAGGGGCGCCGGAAACCGTTTTGTCCCTGTGTCAGGCCAACGCAACGCTGGCCAAAACCGTCCATGATGATGTGAACGCTATGGCGCAACAGGGGATGAGGGTTCTGGCGGTGGCGCAGGGACAGTGGCCTGAGGGCAAAGCCTTGCCCGAAGACCCATCGGCCTTTGGCATGACCCTTTTGGGTCTGGTGGGGTTGGAAGATCCCCTGCGCCCAGGGGTGCCCCAAGCCATTAACGACGCCCACACAGCTGGCATCCGCGTTGTCATGATCACTGGCGATTACCCCGAAACCGCCAGATCCATCGCCCATCAGGCCGGCATTCCCATCCAAAACATCCTGTCAGGGGACGCCATATCCCAGATGGACGATTCTGCCTTGGCACAGGCGGTCCGCAGCACCACGGTTTTTGCGCGTATTTTGCCCGAGCAAAAATTGCGACTGGTACAGGCCCTGAAAGCCAACGGCGAGGTTGTGGCCATGACAGGGGACGGCGTCAACGACGCCCCCGCCCTGAAAGCCGCCCACATCGGCATTGCCATGGGACAACGGGGCACGGATGTGGCCAGAGAGGCGGCCTCGCTGGTCCTGCTGAACGATGATTTTACCGCCATTGTGCAAACCATCCGTTTGGGACGGCGGATTTATGACAACCTGAAAAAAACCATGGGCTATATCATCGCCGTGCATGTACCCATTGCCGGCATGGCGGCTTTGCCCCTGCCTATGGGGTGGCCGTTGTTGTTTTTGCCCTTGCATATGGCCCTGCTGGAAATGATCATTGATCCCGTTTGTTCCTTGGCCTTTGAAGCAGAAGAGGAAGAAGCCGACATCATGAACCGCCCCCCACGCCTGCCGGACGAGCCCTTGCTTTCCAAGCGCCACCTGCTGGGGGAAGTCAGCCAAGGGGCACTGGCCCTTTTGGGTGTGGCGTCTTTGGCGGCGTGGGGGTTTTCTCAAAACCTGCCCGAAGACAGCGTGCGCGGCCTGACCCTGCTGGCCATGATTGCAACCAACATCGCGTTGTTGATCAGTCACCGACGGTTCAAAACCACCTTAATGCAAGGCCTGATGACCCCAGGCCGGCCCCTGAAAATCATCCTGATGGTGACGGCTGTGTTGATTGGGGTGTTTTTCAGTGTCCCTTTTTTCCAAAATCTGCTGAACATTGCCCTGCCCCCTTTCCTGTTTTTAGCCACCATTCCCGCAATGGCCTTGGCCGTTTTATGGGGCGCAGAAAGGATAAAACGGGCGGAATTATAGACATTGTCTGCCCCTGTCCCCAACGTCCATATTGACAGGATCCCTGCAGACCGTCATAGTCCTGATATCGTATGGAGCATTCAGGAGAAGTGGGCATCCCCCACGCCGAAGGAGCAACCGCCCCGGAAACTCTCAGGTCACAGGACTGAACGCACCCCCCCTGATGAAGCGATTCATCCTGCGGGCGATACTCTGGAAAGAGGCACAGTGTGCCCGCCGATGAAGTAACGCAATTTTACGATTGCTGAATCTTTCAGGCACAAGGGACAGAGGGGGCAAACGTACAAAAACCCTCGTGCTTAGACCTTGATCCCTATGCTGACCTTGCCTCTTGCGGACTGCCATGACGCCCTGAACCCAAAATGGGCACCGTTTGCGGGCTATACCATGCCCCTGTCGTATGCGGGCACGCTGACAGAACACCTGCACACACGAACCCACGCCAGTTTATTTGATGTGTCCCATATGGGACAGGCTGTGCTGAATGGCCCTGACACCGATGCCCTGCTGCGTTCCCTAACCCCCATAGATCCTGCCACCCTCAAAACCGGTATGATGCGCTATACGGTGCTGACCAACGCACACGGCGGGATTGTGGATGATATTATGGTCCTGCGGCGGGAAAAAGACACGTTGATAATCGTCAATGCCGGCAACAAAGCCAAAGTTTGCGATCATATCGCCAAGCACCGTCAGGGCGATGTGACCTTTACCCTTTTGGACAACACCATCATCCTCGCCCTGCAGGGGCCACAAAGCAAGACTGTTATCGCCTCCCTGTTTCCCGAAGCGCTTGATCTGTCTTTTCTGACCCATCGCACCATCCTGTGGCAGGGCTGTGAAATCACCCTGTCCCGCTCTGGCTACACCGGCGAGGATGGGTTTGAATTCTATGGCACAGATGCCAAGGCCGCCCGCAGTCTGTTTCAGGCCCTGCTGAACCATGATGCCGTCAAACCCGCTGGCCTTGGGGCGCGGGATACGCTGCGCCTAGAGGCGGGGTTATCTCTGTACGGTCTGGACCTATCCGATGACACCAGCCCTGTTGAGGCCGGCCTGTCCTTTGTCATTCAAAAAGCCCAGCGGGAAAACCCAACGTTTCTGGGACACGAAACCATTGTATCGCATTTGAAAAACGGCACACCCAAAACCCTCGTTCCCCTTGTTTTTCAGGGACGCCAACCTATCCGGCACGACACCCCTGTTGTGGATGATGCGGATCATGTTGTGGGGGCGGTCACCAGTGGGGCGTTTTCACCAACGCGGGGGGATGTTGTGGCGCTGGCCTATATCACCAACCCTGTTCCCGAACATTTGTTTGCCATGGTGCGTGGGCAAAAGCTGCCCCTGATGCGCACGAATCTGCCCTTTGTCCCCCACCGTTACCACCGTTAACCAAAAAGGAAATCCCCCCGTGACCCGACGCTATACCAAAGACCACGAATGGATCGAATCCCTCTCCCCCACCACCGCCCGTGTGGGGATTACCCATCACGCCCAAGATTTGCTGGGGGATATTGTTTTTGTTGAACTACCTGCTGTGGGAAAGGCCTTCCAGACAGGGGCTGAGGCTGCCGTGGTGGAATCCGTCAAGGCGGCCAGTGAAGTGTATATGCCCTTAAGTGGCACCATCACCGCCATCAACGAAGCCCTGATTGCCGCCCCTGACACCATCAATCGGGATCCCGAGGGGGAGGGTTGGTTTTTTGACATCACACTGGAAAACCCCTCTGATCTGGACAGCCTCATGTCCCAAGACCAATACCAGACGCTGATTCAGGGATAGATCATGCGTTACCTGCCCCACACAGAAGCCTCTCGCGCCGCCATGCTAAAAACCATCGGCGTAAGCAGCATCAAAGATTTGTTTGCCGGCGTGCGTGACGACCTGTTCGACGCCCCCCTTGATAACCCCTCTGATCCCATGCCGGAATGGCAGGTGCTCAGGGATCTCTCGGCCTTAGCGTCCCAGAATCGCACGGCGCAATCCGGACCTTTCTTTTTGGGGGCAGGGGTTTACCATCACCACGTTCCCGCCAGTGTGGATGCCATAATCGGACGGGGGGAATTTTTAACCTCTTATACCCCCTACCAACCAGAAATTTCCCAGGGGACACTGCAATATCTCTTTGAATTTCAAACCCAAGTGGCGGAAATCACGGGTCTGGATGTGGCCAATGCGTCTTTGTATGATGGATCGACCTCTTTGGTGGAGGCCGTCTTGATGGCGGCCCGTTTCACCAAACGAAAAAATGTCCTGATCGCCGAAACCCTGCACCCCCATTATGCCGAAACCCTTGAAACCTACCGCCCCTTGGCCGGTTTAACGATCCATAATTATGATGTTGAGGGCCTAGAGCAGGCTCTGTCCGAGGATGTGGCCTGTGTAGTTTTCAGTTACCCTGATTTTCTGGGGAACGTCCGCGACTATCGGGCTTTGGCTGAGGCCTGTCATGCGCGGGGCATTCTGGTGGTGGCTGTGGTGACCGAGATCTTGGCCCTTGGGGCCCTGATGCCCCCTGGGGAATGGGGCGCGGATATTGTTGCGGCTGAGGGACAGTCTTTGGGCAATTCTATGAATTTTGGGGGCCCCCATCTGGGTTTGTTGGCCTGTCGGGAAAAATTTCTGCGCCAAATGCCTGGCCGCCTTTGCGGAGAAACGGTGGATGCTGAGGGGCGCCGCTCTTTTGTCCTGACCCTATCCACCCGAGAACAACACATCCGGCGGGACAAAGCCACCAGCAACATTTGCACCAATTCGGGTCTATGTGCCTTGGCATTTTGTGTTCACCTGTCCTTGTTGGGGCAAGAGGGGTATCAAAAACTCGCCATCCTGAACCATCGCCGCGCCGTTTGGGCGGCTGAGCGCTTGTCTGCCCTGTCTGGTGTCACGTTGTTGACACCAACGTTTTTCAACGAATTTACCCTGCGCCTGCCACATAGGGCCCATGATGTTCTGGCTTATCTTCATGATCGGGACATTATTGGCGGATTGGATTTGGGACGTTTCCGCCCCGAATGGTCCCATGATGCGCTGATTGCCGTGACAGAACTGTGCGACGATGCCGCCGTAAACGCTCTGGTTGAGGGGATAGCTGCCTATCTGGCGCGTCCAAAATAGGGCCAAAAAGACTTTTTGTTTTCCCCGCAATGCCTGTATAGTGGTTTTTAAGGAAAACAGGCAGCGGACAGGGCGCCTGCACACTGGGTCAGATCGGAAACGAAGCAGCCCACGCGGGAACGACTGGGTCGTTGCTCTGTTTTCCCCGTGCTTTAGGCCCTGTTTTTATGTCTTCCTTGTTTCATGATCGATGCTTGGGCTTTCTTGATACCGTCCCCCACGATCTGCGGCGGCGTTTTTCAAATACGTTTTCAGAAGGCGCTCTGGATTTTACCAGCAATGACACCTTGGCCCTGTCCACACATCCGGCGCTGAAGGCTGGGGCCCTTGATGCCATAGAGCGTTATGGCATTGGCAGCACAGGGTCCCGCCTGCTCAGTGGGAACCACCCCATGCACGAGGCCGTGGAAAAGCAACTGGCCACCCTGAAAAAAACAGAGTCTGCTCTGGTTTTTGGGGGGGGATTTCACACCAACGCCAGCGTTTTGCGAACGCTTATGGCTTTGCCCCTTTGGGCCAAACCCCCGATGCTGATCATGGACAAATGGATTCATGCCTGCTGGCTTCAGGGAAGCCATGACGCCCCTCTGGTGCGTTATCGCCATCAGGATTTTAACCATCTGGAACGCTTAATCCAAAAACATCTGCCCGATCATACCCCCATCATCGTCACAGAATCCATTTTCAGTATGGACGGTGACATCACGGACCTATCCGCTTTGGGGACGCTTAAACAAAAATATCCGGATATTTTTTTGATTGTGGATGAAGCCCACGCCACCGGCACGTGGGGACGAGCGGGCGCGGGGTTGGTGACGCCACAGCATCATGTGGACCTGATCACCGGAACATTTAGCAAAGCCATAGGATGCTACGGCGGCTATGTTGCGTGCGCGGCAGCCCTGAAAGAGGTGTTGGTGCAAAAATGCGCGGGATTGATTTACACAACCGCCTTGCCGCCCATGGTGTTGGGGGCGGTGAAGGCCGCGCTGGATCTGATCCCCACCCTGCAAAACCAGCGGGAACATCTGTACGCTTTGGCCCAAAAAACACGGGAAAGGCTGCAGCAGCAAGGATGGAATACAGGGCTCAGTCAAAGCCACATTATCCCCCTCATGGTGGGGGATAATCATGCGTGTTTAACCCTGCAAAATCGCTTGGCCCAACGCACCATCCGGCTTTCCGCCATTCGTCCCCCTACGGTACCCCCAAAAACAGCCAGACTCAGACTTTCGCTGCGCGTTGATCATACCGAAAGAGATCTAGACCGGTTGCTGGCTGAGATATCGCCTATCTGAAAGTTTTTTAGGGGATTTCAAAAAAGCCCGCAGCCTACGGATGAAAAAAAAGCGACAAAACGGCCGAGGCCACCGTCACAACCAACATAACCACAGCCAGAATAAGGATTTCCATAACAAGGACCCTTTCGGGATTCAAAAAGACTATGAAAAGCCAACAGGAATCTTTGTGTTGGCGTTAATCAATATAATAATGATTATAAGGAAAATGGCTTAAGAATCTCTTAACAAGCCCCCCGATATTCCCGCGAGAGTTGTATGTAATTTTTTGCAGAAACCGGTATAAAGTCTATTTCCTCTTTGGTCATCAGGCGCATACAACGTGCGGGTGTGCCCGCCCATAGCTCGCCGGTTTTGACGATTTTTCCTGGGGGCACCAAAGCCCCAGCCGCCACATAGGCCCCCGTTTCCACAACAGCCCCATCCAAAATACAAGCCTTCATCCCAATAAAGCATCCATCTTGCAGCGTACATCCATGCAAAGTCACGCTATGCCCCACCGTCACCCCCTGACCAATAACCGTGGGATGGGTTTTACGGGTCACATGGATACAGCTGTTATCCTGAATGTTGGTGCCCGATCCGATACGGATAAAATGAACGTCCCCCCTGATGGTGACATGAAACCAAATGCTGGCCTCTTCGCCAATATCCACATCCCCAATCACCACCGCCGTGGGGGCGATAAACGCGCTGGGGGAAATGCGGGGGTGCTGATCACGATAGGGGTACAGATTGTCCATGGGGTCACCCTAGCAAGAATCTGGACCCTCGCCAAGGCGCATGCTATAGCATCGTTATGATTTTTTCCCCATCCCGCCTTTGCCGCGCTTTGGTGCATTCCCTTCATGGATTGCGTGCGACTTGGGACAGTGAGCCGGCCTTTCGCCTCGAAATCTTTCTTTTGATCATCGCTTTGGGGGTGGCGGCATGGCTGCCCGTGACCACAGCGGAACGGGCCCTGTTGGTGCTAAGCAGCCTGATGGTTTTAGGGGCAGAATTGGTGAACACCGCCATTGAAAGCACCATCAACCGTATCGGGCCCGAAATTCATCCCCTTTCCAAAAAGGCCAAAGATGTCGGCAGCGCCGTTGTGCTGGTCGCGCTGTTTCAGGCGCTGATGGTATGGGGGATTGTGGTGTGGCCCATAGTTTCGGCGTGGACATAAAGATCATCCCCCATGGTTTGGGTGCCCAAGATACGCAGTCTGTGCTGTTGCAGGTCTGCTGTGAGCAGGTCCTGTAGCAAGGGTCTGGCATCCCCCCCCAAAAACACAGGGGCGTAAAACAAATGCCAGCGATCCACAAGATCCTCTTGGAAAAGAGATGTGATCAGTTCTGGCCCCGCCTCAACCATCACTTGCGTTAATCCTTCTTTGCCCAAGTTTATAAAGGATTTTTTTAGATCTTCCTCATGCTTTATGCTAATAATATTTTGAAAAAGCCTTTCCAAAGAATTGGGAACGCCTTGCCGGCTTATCAACCACACGGGCCCACCGCCTTGGAAAACAGGCAAATCTGGGGTTAATCGCGCAGCGTTGCCAACGATGATGCGCAGGGGCTGGTGTTCCTCTCGCCCCGCCAAACGACAGGTCAAACGAGCCCTGTCCGTGACTATGGTTTTGCATGATGTCAAAACAGCATCATACTGGGAACGCAAAACCTGAACATGGGCACGGGCAACATCCCCCGTAATCCACTGACTGCGGCCGTCGGCCAAGGCCACGCGACCGTCCAGCGACATACCCATCTTAACATCCACAACAGGACGCTGGCGATGAAGACGGCTGAGAAATCCCCTGTGCATCTCTAGGGCCAGTGCCCCACCATCCCCAAGCACAACCCGAATCCCTGCGCGGCGCAGATGTTCCAGCCCCTGACCCGCCGTACGGGGGTCTGGGTCTTCTATGGCGGCAACAACACAGCTGACACCAGCTTTGATCAGTTGAAACACACACTTGTGTGCGCAAGGCTCAAGCGTTACATAAGCCGTGGCCCCTTGGGCGCGTACCCCCGCTTGGGCCAAGGCCATATCTTCGGCGTGGGGACGCCCCCCTTTCTGGGTCGCCCCTATACCCACAATCGTTTCCCCCTGAACAATGACACATCCCACGCAGGGATTGGGCCATGTTTGCCCCCTGTTTTCATCTGCCACATGAAAGGCTTTCATCATAAAGGGGGAAGCGGGCATCATGGCATCAGGTCTCCATCATTGACATCCTTGGGTTTATCAGGGTTTATAAAAAAAAACACCTGAAAGCAGCGCCATGCCCATTCCTGAACGCATTATCGGCCTCGATCCAGGCTTGGGGACCACAGGATGGGGATTGATTGAAACGGACGGGCACCGGCTGCGATACCTTGACGCGGGCTATATTGCCCCGCCAAAAACCCTTGGTCTTCCTGAGCGTCTGGCCTTTTTGCACAAAGCGCTTTGTGATCTGCTGGAAACCCACCGCCCCCATCGCGCGGCTGTGGAAATGGTGTTTATCAACGTCAATGCCAAAAGCAGTTTAACGCTGTGTCATGCGCGGGGCGTGATTTTGATGACACCAGCGGCGTTTGGCATCCCTGTTTTGGAATATCCTGCCAACACCATCAAAAAATGCGTTGTGGGTGTTGGACATGCCGACAAAGTTCAAGTTCAGGCCATGATCCGGCACCTTCTGCCCACAGCGCCCCTTTTTGATAAGCATGATACGGCCGATGCCCTGGCCGTGGCCATTTGCGGCAGCTTAGCGCCCCCACAGGAAAGTGTGGCAAAAAAGCAGCAAGTCTTTAAAAAATCAAGCCTTAAGGAACAAGAAACACTTTTTTGACCTTCTTTTAAGCAAGCATGACCTTAGTATTGAACACTGCGGCTCTTCTAAAGAACTCATAAAAAATGCGCCACAACAAAGTTCTTAAAGTTCACCTGTCGGATTCTTTGGATAGCCCCCTTTCCATTCCCCCTGTCCTTTATTTTCTTTTATTTTTTATCGCGATTGCCCTTTTTGTCATGGATGCAGAAGGTATGCGTCCTGCAAAAATCCTTAAAGACGCCTATCAAGAATCCCTCGATAACACTCTTTCTGGGGTCCAAACAAAAGTCCAAGCATGGCAACGCTTGGTGGATGACTGGAAAAACCTTTACGAGGCCGACCAAATTAACCAAGATCTGAAAGCCACCATTGTCAGCCTGCGAGAAAAAGTTCGCACGGCCGAGGCCTCTTTGAAAGATTTAGAGATTCTTAAAGAGCAGGTTCATTTTCTTCCCAGCAAACCCCTGTCTTTTGTTACAACACGCATCCGGCGTTATAATTATGGGCCCTCTGCTAGGCGGATGCTGATTGAAACGCGAGAACACCCTGCTATAGCGCCCAGACACATTGTCACCGCCCATTATGCTATGGTGGGTCGCATTTTATCGGTTGGCTCTGGGGGGGCAGAGGTCCTGTTGATTACCGATAAAGCCTCTCGCGTGCCCGTCATCGGGGAAATGTCCCGTCAAACAGCCCTTTTGCAAGGCACCAACGGTCAATCCCTAGAGATGCGGTATACGCATAATCGCGTTTTTATGCACGGCGAAATGCTTTTAACAACGGGGGATGACGCATTTTTACCTGCCGGCATCCCTGTTGCCAAAATTGTGATCAAGGAAGGTGGCACCTATGCCGCGCCCCTTTATCACCCCAAAGATATTGATTTGGTTCAGGTCCTTTACTGATATGGCATCCTCTTCCCATCCTTTTTTGGTGTTGCCAGCATTGTTTTTTCCCATCATTTTACTGACGCTTTCCGCTTTTTTGTTTTTTTTCTCCGTGGATATCGGGCCTTGGACGTTATCTCTTCAGGCGATTTATGCCGTAATTTTCTTTTGGATGATTGTGAAAAACCACCCGATGATTCCGCCTTGGTTCGTGTGGGCTTTGGGCCTTTTTCAGGATATGGGCTCAGCCACACCCTTGGGAACCAATGCTCTTCTCTTTCTGATGGTTTATATTCTTTTTTCTAATCAAGAAGACCTTTACCAAAAAAATCCCCGAGCTTATTTGATTCTGGGGTTTGCGTTTATGTCAGGCATCCTGTTTGCCAGCCAATGGTTGATCCAGAGTTTTCTGGTGGACTCTTTTTCAGGGTTCCCCGATATTTTGGCCACATGGATTTTGGCTAACGGGATCATGGTTGGCCTTTGCCTGTTGTTTGCACCCTCGAGGTATCGATGATCCTAGAGGACAACCGATATCATGTATTTTCAAGGCGGGCTTTCTTACTGGGAACCGCCAAACTGGGATTATTCGGTGTTCTCTATGGAAAGCTATACCGATTGCAGTCGCATGAATCCCTGAAATACAGGGAAATCGCCGAAGAAAACCGCGTTAATGTTCAACTGATTTCCCCCTTGCGCGGGCGTATTGTGGATCGGCGCGGGAAAGTGCTGGCACAAAATGAACAGCAGTATCGCCTAATTCTTTTGCCAGAAAAAATTGAAAACATTGAAGAATCAATAAATGTCTTAAGCAAACACTTCCCCATTAGCGCCAAAGAAAAAAAAGCGCTCTTACGTCAAGCCCGCCGCAATCCAAAATTTGTTCCCCTGGTTTTTAAGAAAAAAGTCACATGGCAAGATGTGTCCAAGGCGGAATTTTTAAGCGCTGAAATTTCTGGTCTGATGTCAGAAGAAGGGATGTTTCGCACCTATCCCTATGGTCCAGATTTGGCCCATATCTTAGGATATGTTTCCCCCGTTTCCGAGGCAGAAATAAAGGCCAAAAACAACGATCCCGTTTTGAAATTACCCGATGCACAATCTGGAAAATTGGGCATCGAAGAAAACAAGGATGCAGAACTGCGGGGGGACCCTGGGGAGAGACAGGTGGAAATCAATGCAGCGGGACGGATTATCAGGGAAATTAGCATCAAACCCCCCGCCGAAGGAAAAACGCAAACCCTGTCGCTGGATTTGGACCTTCAGCGCTTTGGATATGAACGCATGGGCGCAGAGACAGGGGCCGCCGTCGTTTTGGATGTGCGTACGGGGGAGATTTTGCTTCAGGTTTCAACCCCCTCCTATGACCCCAATATCTTTACATCCGGCGTGGATCAGGCCACTTGGCAGCAGCTGGCCCAAAATCCGGACAAACCCCTGATCAACAAACCCGTTGCGGGCCTTTATCCCCCCGCGTCAACGTTTAAAACCCTAACGGCTTTGGCCCTGTTGCATTACAATATTGTCAAACCCAACCAAACTTTTTTTTGTCCAGGGCATTATTTTTTTGGCAATCGCCAGGTGCATTGTTGGAAAAAAGAGGGCCACGGTTCCGTAAATTGGCATGATGCCATTGTCAAATCCTGTGACGTTTATTTTTATGAAATGACCCGCCGCATGGGGATTCAGAATCTGGCGGACTTTGCCCGCCTTGTTGGATTGGGCAGCAAAACCAACATCGAATTATCGGGGGAAAAATCTGGTATCGTCCCCGATCCAGCCTGGAAAAAAATGGCCAAAAACGAAGTCTGGTTCCCCGGAGAAACCATTATTACGGGCATTGGTCAGGGGTTCTTGCTCACGACGCCTTTGCAATTGGCGGTGATGACGGCCCGCTTAGCAACGGGAACCAACGTTCATCCCACGTTGTTTCATCAGGAACAGCCTAAGGCCTTTTCTGCTCTGGGGATTCATCCCGATCACCTGACACTGGTGCGCCAAGCCATGAGCGATGTTGTGAATGTCCCGGGCGGAACGGCATACGCCCAACGCTTGATGGATGTCGGATTTGCCTACGCCGGCAAAACGGGCACAGCGCAGGTCCGTCGAATTTCCATGGCCCAACGCGCCGCAGGGATTAAAAACGAAGATTTGCCCAGACAATACCGAGATCACGGCATGTTCATCGCCTTTACCCCCGTGGACACCCCCAAATACGCCAGTGCTGTCATTATCGAACATGGCAGCAGCGGATCCCGCGCTGCGGCCCCCGTGACCAAGGATATTTTTTTAAAAATGCACGAGCTCGGCTATGTCTAAATATCACGGCTTTTCTATGTACATTGCCATGGTCAGGGCGCATATACGGCGCCTGCCCACCGGCATTTTGGTGTGTTCGTGCCTGCTGGCTTTGATGGGCGTCATAACGCTTTATTCGGTGGCGGGGATGTCTTTTGATCCTTGGGCCAAAAAGCAGATTCTGCGCTTTGCGTTTTCCTTTGCGTTGTTGTTGGCGGTCACGCTGGTGCCCCTGCAAACGTGGCTGAAATACGCCTATTGGGTGTATGGCGGGATGGTTTTGCTGCTGGTGGTGGTGTTTTTTATTGGTCACGTGGGGATGGGGGCACAGCGATGGATCAATTTGGGCTTTATGCAGCTGCAACCTTCGGAAACGATGAAAATCGGTCTGATTTTGGCTTTGGCCAGGTATTTTCATGGGGTCATTCCAGAGGAAAGAAAGCGTTTTTCTTTTTTAATGATCGCTTTGCTGTTGGTCGCCATTCCCTTCCTTTTGGTGGCAGAACAACCTGATTTGGGGACCGCGGGGATTATTTTTCTTTCCAGCGTTGTGATTTTCTTCCTCAGCGGTGTGCCCATGTGGATTTTTATCACCGCTGTTTTGCTGGCCCCCTTAATCGGGATGGTCGGCTGGCGCTATGCGCTGCATGGCTATCAAAAACAGCGGGTTTTGACTTTTTTGGATCCTTCTCGGGATCCATTGGGGGCCGGATATCACATCACACAATCCAAAATTGCCTTTGGTGCCGGTGGATTGTTTGGCCAAGGCTGGGGCCAAGGATCCCAAAACCGATTGGATTTCATCCCCGAGCGCCACACCGACTTTATTTTCAGTGTCTTTGCAGAAGAGTTTGGCCTGATGGGCACCGCTTTTGTCCTGACCTTGTGCCTGATTCTGGTGGGTTATGGCTACAGCATAGCCCTATCATGCCGTAACCAGTTTGGACGGCTGTTGTGCCTGGGGATCACCAGCCTGTTTTTTATGCATGTCTTTATTAACCTTGGGATGATCACGGGCATTGTCCCCGTGGTGGGGGTTCCCTTTCCTTTGATGTCTTACGGGGGAACCTCTATGCTGACCACCATGATTGGATTTGGACTGATTTGTAATGTTGCCATTTACCGGCGCGATGAAATTCGGCGGGCGACGCTGGGGGCACGAAAGTCCTTTTTTGGGACAGGCTAAGCGGTGCTTGATCTTTTTCCTTCATCCCCCTAGTCTCAGGACCCAAAGATAAAGGAAAAATGTTCATGGTGGATTTGTCTCTTGCAACGTCGTGGCCCTTTAAAGAGGCCCAAAAACTGATCAAGCGCTATGAAAAGGCCCCGCCTGCCAAAGGGTATGTTTTGTTTGAAACAGGTTATGGCCCATCAGGCCTGCCCCATATCGGCACGTTTGGCGAGGTCCTGCGCACCACCATGGTCCGCCAAGCCTTTGCGGCGCTGAGTGATCTGCCCACAAAACTGTTTGTGGTTTCTGATGACATGGACGGACTGCGTAAAGTACCCACCAACGTCCCGAATCAGGATCTTTTGGCACAACATCTGGGCAAGCCCCTGACCAACGCTCCTGATCCCTTTGGGACGCATGAGAGTTTCGCCGCCCATAATAATGCTCAGTTGAGGGAATTTCTGGACCGTTTCGGGTTTGACTATACGTTTATCAGTGCAACTGATAAATACAAAGCGGGG
>CANGYM010000030.1 GCA_947458145.1 Alphaproteobacteria bacterium
AAAACAACCCCAAACCCACCAACGCCGTCGTGCCCAGCACCAGATAATTTTGCATCCCCATCAAAAAGGGACGGGACCCCAGCGCAATGGGGGGATCTTGCGCGGGGGGAAAGGTGGCCCGTCGCCAGAGCACGGCCAGAAAAACGGTGTGAATCATCAGCATCACCAGCAGCAGAAAGCCCCTGAAAGTATCCGACACAAAACTATGCACTGAAATCAGCAATCCTGACCGCACCAAAAAGGTGCCCAGCCAGCACAACGTCCACGCCAGAAAGCTGTATAGCAATGCACAACGATAAAATGTTTGTCGGGTTTTGGCCTGCGGCGCGGCATGCAAGAGGGCCGTTAGCACCAACCACGGCAACAACGACGCATTTTCCACCGGATCCCAAAACCACCATCCCCCCCAGCCCAACTCGCGGTAGGCCCACCACGCCCCAAGGCCAATGCCAATGCCCAAAACACTCCACGCCAGCGCAATGGTCAAACGCCACAAACGCATCAAAGGGGGGGTCAAAGGAAAAGGCTGCGTCAACAAACCGCAGGCCACAACACTGACCAAGGCCGTTAACGCATACCCCGCAAACAAAATCGGGGGATGAATCAACAGCCCCTGATCATGCAGCAGGGGGTTCAGGCCCAAAGCCGGCTCTCCCATTGAGGGGGCAAAGGGAGAGCCCGTAAACAACAGATATGTCCCCATCAAAAACCCCAGCAGGGCATGACACCGATGGGCCTGACGTTGAAAAAGAATCGGAAAATCCGCTTTCCTCAGGAACAAAAACCCCGCCGCGCCGATCATGGCCCACCACAACAATAACGACCCCTGATGATTGGCCCATGTTGACGCCAAACGAAATGGCAAGGTATCCCCCCATGCACCACTTTCCGCCACCAAAGCCAAGGACACATCCGAGGACGCAAAGGCCACCAGCAAAATCACAAAACACACAGACGGCAACACAGACTGAAACCGCCACATCCACGGATGGGGGTTTAACAGGGTTGCAAAGGCCAACAGAGAGGCCAGCCACAACATGACTTCACCCAACAGACCGATCAATGGCCGCCTCCCTCTGATTTGGGTTTGGGCTTGGGTTTGGGGGCCTCTTTTTTGTCTTTTTTATCGTTATCCTTTTTCTCGTCCGTTTTTTCCTCTTTTTTGGGATCAGCGGCGGGGGTGGGTTCAGGTTCCGGCTTGGGGGCGTCCAGAAACAAACGTCCCTGATACGACAGGGGCACAAACGTCAGTTGGGCATAATTCTGGGGCAGGCTCTTCACCCATTCTTTCACATCCTTAAAAACAATGGGATAGGGGGGCAGGATGCCAATGGCGGATCCCTGTTTCAGGGCGGTTTGGGCCAATGTTTTGAAAAAAGCCTCTCTTGCCTCAATCGATTCCAAACGCAACGTCACGCGGGCATAGGGGGAATCATTGTTTTTCCAACGTTTTTCATGGACGGCGGACTGCGTGCCCTCGGCGGCATCTACGTACATCAACCCCCGCGCGGTCATCTGGGACAGGATTAAATCCATCACCGGCGCATCATAGCGGGCAATTTTTCCCATCATGGGGATCATCCCGATATATCCTTGGGATGTGGCCATTTGCTGAAAAACCATCTCTTGATTTTTTTCAGGCAGGTTGCCCGTCAGCAGGGCCATTTGGCCAGGATCGCTATAGGGATAATTGCGTGTTTCCAGCGCCAAGGACAACAGAGTTTCAAACCCAGCATCACGGGCGTTTTGCATTTGGGAAAAAACGTCCTCAGCATAGGGATTAAAGGCCAAAGCCACCCCTGATGGCAAAACGGTTTTGGCCTGATCCAGCAAGGTGGGATTCATCCCCATCTGCTCCACCACCAAAGACACCGTGGCATAGGGTGGCTTTTCCGGCCATAAATCAGATCTGGCATACACTTGCCAAGGGGTGCGATCGGGGCCAGAGCCCCGTTTGGGCACAAAGCCAAAGGCGCTGCGCTCGACCAAATCTTGGGCCACTGCCGATGAAAACGAAGGGGGCGGCGTGTCCTTTTCCGGCACCTCAGCAGACGATGCAGGGGTGGGTGATGGGACAGTTTCCGGCTGCACCGGCGGGGATGTCATGGCATCAACCGGCAGGAAAGGGGATGATGTTTCAGAATGATCCTGAAACACAAACAGCAGCAAAGCCACAAAAACCAAAAAACCAACGTTCAGCAGAATGACGACCCACGGGGCCACACGGGAAACCAAAAAGGAAAGGAAGCGCCGAATCACAGTTTTTGTTCATCATCAACTTTGCGTTCACGGGCCCGCGTTAAAATGGCATCCTCCATCTGTGTGGCCATGGTGGCGTTGGTTTTCTGGTCAACCCAATCGTTTTGTTTGGGACCCCGTTTCTGGTGAAAAACAGTGACCTTAATACCGCTGGCCTGCAGGGTTTTTGATGTGATGAAGGCATTGATTTTAAACCGCTCGTTTGGCGTTTCGGGCATGGAATACCAGTCTGTGATAATCACCCCGCCAAAGGGATCCGCCGAGGCAATGGGCATAAACGACACCGTATCCAGCGTGGCTTTCCATAAATACGCATTCACCCCAATGCCGTTATCTTCCGCGGCCGCCCTGTCCTGTGACCCGGGACCAAACAGGGTAATGCCCTTTTCATTGTTGGTGATGGTGCCGACCTTTTCCCGTCGCTTGCCAGTCTCGCCTTTGGGATAGGTGGGATCGGTCTTGATGTCTGACGTGCTGCACGAAACGATAAAAAAAGAAAAACACATCAACAGCGCAAACCGTAAAACCGTCATAAACCCATGCTTTCATGATGAAATTTTTTTTAAGCAGGGGGAAAATCCCCCATGGCACCGACTATACCCCCCTTGCCCCCTGTTCGCAAGAGAGAAGCAGGTGGGAGAAGCAGGTGGGCTTACTGCCTTAGCCAACCTGACACGGCTGTGTGCCTTAAAAAACCAACGATGCCCTTAAACGATCCACAACCTGAGCCAGTTTGACGCCGGCGGATCCTTTGATCAGGATCAGATCCTTGGGCCGCAGGGTTTTAATGAAGGCATCCCCCAACGCGGCCACATCGGGAACGCACAGGCCCTGTTGATGCTTGGGCAGCTTGGCGTGCAGAGCGGCCATGGCGGGGCCCACGGTGTGAACGGTGGTGATGGGCTTGCCCACCAGATCATCCAGCAGGGCGGTGTGATATGCCGCGCTGTGTTTGCCCATTTCCAGCATATCCCCCAGCAAAGCCATGCGCCGCCCCGAACACGGCAACGCCGCCAACCGTTGCAACGCCGCCCGCATGGATGCGGGGGAGGCATTATACGCATCATGAATGATCCGCACGCCCGATATCTCCACAATATTCCCCCGCCCCGAAGGACGCTGAAAGGTAGACAGAGCGTCATAGGCCGTTTTTACGTCCGCCCCCGCCATCCCCACCACGGTCAGGGCGCAGACAATGCAGGCCTTTAGGGCCGGATCATCGTTATAATCCGTCAAATCAAAGGACAATCCCTGCCATTCCCACACAGTTCGGCTGGCCAAACCCGCCGTAGGAACGGATATATGATGCCGCGCCCCACTGTTTTGGGCGGCATTGAAAAGAACATCGGTATAGGCATGATCATCCCCGTACAGGGCGATGCCGCCGCCTACCAGCCCTTCAAAAATTTCGGCCTTGGCCATCGCAATGTCCCTGAGGGAGGAAAAATTGCCGATATGGGACGGGGCCACCGTGGTCACCAGCGCCAGATGGGGGCGGACCAGATGGGTGAGATCCCGCAATTCACCGGCATGGTTCATGCCCATTTCCACAATGACAAAAGAGGCCTGCTTAGGGCAGCGCATCAATGTCACCGGTACGCCCAGATGATTGTTATAATTGCCCGTGGTTGCCGTTGTGACCCCTTGGGGGGACAGCATGACACGCAGCAGCTCTTTGGTGGTGGTTTTCCCCACACTGCCTGTAATGCCCATGATAAAGGCATCATCCAGTTGGTTTCGGCGATAACGGGCCATCGCCTGCATGGCACCAAAGGTATCTGAAACCCGAAGGACGCGGGGGTCGGGGTGGGCTTCCTCGGACAACACCGCCCCAGCCCCCGCCGCCAAAGCCGCATCGATATAATGGTGACCATCATGGGTTTCCCCCCGCAGACACACAAACAGATCCCCTGCCTTCAGCGTTCGGGTATCCAAAGACACGCCGGTGATGGTTAAGGGTTCGCTGCACCGTAAAGAAAGCGCCGCGTTAATCTCTGCTGTGGTCCATAGCGTCATGACAAAATTTCCCCAAAAAAAGAACGAATGGCGGCGTGATCCGAAAACGGGATGATGTCTTGGCCTATGATTTGGCCTTGCTCGTGCCCTTTGCCGGCGATGATGACGGTATCGCCCGCTTTGGCGGCCCGCAGCGCTGCGTCAATGGCGGCGCCGCGATCAGGAATCTCGACGGCGTTGGGAGATGCCGTCATGATGGCCTGACGAATCAGGGCGGGGTCCTCGCATCTGGGATTATCGTCCGTGATGTACACCCCATCGGCCAAACGATGGGCCACGGCCCCCATCAACCCCCGTTTTCCCGCATCGCGGTTGCCCCCGCAGCCAAAGACCACCAACAAACGGCCCATGGTGTGGGGGCGCAGGTGGTTTATGGCCTTTTCCAGCGCATCCGGCGTATGGGCATAATCCACAAACACAGATATATCCCCGCTGTACACATTTTCCATCCGGCCCACCACCCCGCGCAGCTGGGGCAAAACGGACACAATATCCCCGAAATCATGGCCACACCCCAGCAACAGCCCCACGGCGGCGGCCACGTTTTCAGCCTGAAACGTCCCATAAAGCGGCAGCGTCAGGGGGGCCCGCTTCCCGCCATAAACCAACGTCATCTGCAAACCCTGCGGGGTGGGCTGTAAATCCTGAATATCCAAATCCCGTCCCAGGCGCAAAATGTTCAGACCCCGCGCTCGGCAGGCGTCCTCTAAGGATGCCGGCAAATCGGCCCCTAAAACGGCGGTATGGGGGGGATTTAAAACACTCAAAAACAGGCGGGCCTTGGCGGCAAAATAGGCATCAAAGGTTTTGTGATAATCCAGATGATCCTGCGTGAAATTGGTCCATGCGGCGGCCATCAGCCTGACCCCATCCAGTCGGTGTTGATCAAGTCCGTGGCTAGAGGCCTCCAGCGCCACGTGCTGAATGCCGGTTTGGGCCAGATCCCTTAACTGACGATGCAGCGTGATGGGATCGGGGGTGGTTAAACTGTCAGAGAGGACAAAATCCAGCGTGGTTTGCACCCCCAGCGTCCCCATGGCGGCAGAGGGCAAGCCCATGGCCATCCACAAACGATGACAGAAATTCGCCACCGAGGTTTTCCCGTTGGTGCCCGTGACAGCCACCACGGTTTCAGGCTGGGGTCCAAAGGCGGCGGCGCAAAACACACTCAGTGCCCACCGCGCTGAAGGCACGACAAAAACCGGCACCTCAGCGGCAACAGGGTGGCAGGCCACCACCGCCACGGCCCCGCGGGAGACGGCATCGGGGATAAAGTCAGCGCTGTCAATCGCTCCCCCCTCCAGCGCGAAAAATACATCGCCGGACTGCACCCTGCGGGAATCAAAGGAAAGGCCCGTAAAACGGGGAAAATTATCCGGAAACGCAACCCCCAAGGGGGCAAGATCACTGGTCGTCGGGGGACAAAGAAACGGCGTCATCATCGGCTATTGGGGGGCTGGTGGTATCAGAGACAAGGGCATCAGGGGACTCTATCACAGGTTTGGGCATAATCCCAAGCAAAGGGGAGGCTTGCTCCACAATTTTGGCCACCACCGGCGCCGCCACCCAGCCGCCTGTGGCATAACCGTAGGTATCTTTGGTGGGCACGGGCTCATCCACCATGGCGTACACCACAATTTGGGGATCGGACATGGGATAGGCCCCAATGAACGAGGCCATGCGTTTGTTTCGGCTGTATCCCCGTCCCGTAATTTTTTCTGCGGTGCCTGTTTTCCCGCCGACTTCGTACCCTGGAACATCCGATTTTCCCCCCGTGCCCGAGGCCACAACGGCCCGTAAGATCGTGCGCATCATGGCCGAAGTTTCCGGTTTGATCACCGGTGTTCCCATAACGGGACCCACGGTTTTTTCAAAATGCAGCGGCACCATCACACCATTGTTCACGAGGGCCCCAAACGCCTGAACCAGCTGCATGGCGGACACGGACAGACCATGGCCAAAGGCCACGGTGGTGCGGTAAACTTCGCTCCAATTTTGGGGCAACATGGGCTTTCCAATTTCATCAAACGGAACCATGGCCGTATCGAGCAACCCAAAATTTTGCAAAAAACGACGTTGGTCCGGACCGGAAACATGACTGATGATGTGGGCGGTGCCGATGTTCGAGGAATGAATCATCACCTCGGTGGCGGTCATCTGGCCCTGTTTGGGTTTAAAATCACGAATGGTGAAACGGCCGATTTTGATGGGCTCGCCGACGGGAAAGGTGTCTATCATGGTGATGGCCCCCAAATCCAGCGCTGTGGCGATGGAAAAGCTTTTCATGGTGGATCCCATTTCGTAAACCCCCGTGACGGGACGGTTTAAACGCTGATCCTCGCTGGCCTGCTGAACGGCATTCAAATCAAAATCAGGATACGATCCCAGCGCCAGAACATCCCCCGTTTTCACACTGGCCACCACCACCATGCCGGCCACGGCCTTGTGTTTGTCGATGGCTTCCTTCAGGGCCCGCATGCTCAGGTCCTGAATACGACTGTCAAGGCTGAGAACAAAGGGACTGGAACGATTCACCAAATTTGGGTCATAGGCCCGCTCAATACCGCTGAGTCCGCTGCGGTCTGTGTCGGTGTAGCCGATCAAATGGGCGGCCAGTCGGGCTTTGGGATAAATCCGGCGGGGTTCATAAAACGATTCCACCCCAGGCAGGCCCAAATAATTGATGGCGTAAAATTGTTTGGGGGTTAAATGACGGGCAATCCAGACAAAGTGTTTTTTGGATGTCAGGCTGGTTTTGATGGTGGCACATTCCTGCGCGGTGAAAACGCGGCACAGGGCCTTGGCCGTTTCCTTGGGATTTTTCAGGCGCGAAGGGTTGGCATACACGGAATAGGTCATCAAATCCGTGGCCAGCAGGCGCCCCTCTCGATCCACGATATCCGCCCGCTTGGGCACCGGTTCAGGGATAAAAGGATCACTGCCCATGTCCCCCAAAGACAGATGCACCAGCCGGCCAGCAATCACCAGCATAATCAGCACCACCCCCCCCAAGACAATCATCAGGCGGCGGCGCACTATGGCCAAAGGCGAGGAAGAATGGATTGTTTTTGTTTTTGCCATACCGCGGACTATAGCGGGACAACAGGGGATGCTCAAGAAAAACGAAAAGGCCCCAGGGTTGTTCATTTCAACATATCGTCAAACCGGACGAGGGAGCGTAGCGACCGATGGATCTGGGATGACGAAAATCATACGATTTTCATAGAAATAAACAGCATTGAAAAAGCCCCGATGTTTTCACATCGGGGCCTGTATTTTCAGCAATTCTAAAAAAAACTACTTCTTCAGAACGGTGATGGAGCGACGGTTTTGGGACCAAGCGGACTCGTCAAAACCAGCCACAGCAGGGCGCTCTTTACCAAAGCTGATGGTGCTGATGCTGCTGGCAGGAATACCGGAAGCGATCAAGAAGTCTTTTGTGGCGTTGGCACGACGGGCACCCAGGGCCAAGTTGTATTCGCGGGTTCCGCGCTCGTCAGTGTGACCTTCAACGATCAGGGACAAACCGGAGTTGGATTTCAACCATTCGGCTTGCTTGCGCAGGGTGGCTTTGGCGTCTTCGTCCAAAGAGTGGCTGTCAAAAGCAAAGTAAACGTTGGCGCCAACAGCGGCGTCAAAGGCCCCTTGTTTTTCGTTGATCTGGCTCAGATCTGTACCGTAGGTGGTGACGTTAACATCACTGGCGGTTGTGCTGGTGGTGGTTTCGGACAATTCGTTTCCTGTGGAAACGTTGTCTTCACCGCCGGCACAGGCAGCAACAGCGACCAAAAGAGAGACGGACAAAAGAATTTTTTTTATCATAGGGTTTACCTTAACGTTGATGATGAATGAATAACTGCGCAGGATGCCGGAGATTTTCAATCTCTTTTTCACAAGCGACTGTGAATATACATTTTTTCTTGCCAAAGAAAAGGACTTTTATCAAAAAAAAAGAATGAGAAAAATTGGCGTGTATCATTTCTAACACAGGGGGAGGAATCAGAGATCAGGGGGTGAATCTATTTTGATTCTTATCGTCTTTGAAGTGACAGTTTAGAATTTAGGACTTACGCGAAACGTAGTTTTGGTGGGAAGAGCTGTTGTTTCATGCAATCGTCGCGCAGCCCTTGTTCAAGCTTGTAAATGGTGATTTTGGCGCAGTGGGCGTATTCGGTGAGTTTGAGCCAAACGAGCGTCACGATTTCCTCAGATTCATCGGTGCGGGCAGAAAGGATTAAAATAGGTATGGCCGATGTTTGCCTAATGGTGGCGATCCACCATCTTGCTATCTTGATCAGGTAATCCTAAATCAAGAATAATCAGATCGGGTTGGCCCTGCCCAAACAGGGTTATGCCTATTTTTGCATCGCCCGCTTCCAGAATATAGTGTTTCCAATTTATTTTCGTACTGAGCCGAGAACAAGCCTAGCGGAGCGATGCCTAGTGAATCTAGGTGAGCGACGCTAGGCGCCGTTCGCAGGCCAGTGCGGGAATAAAGTGGAAATACTATATTATACCGCCGGCAATAAGGCCCACACGGATGAAACGCCGAATTTGGGGTTCATCGTCGATCATTAATATCAGTGGCTTATCCGCTGGCTCATGGCCATTTCTTTCTTTTCCTTATGGTCTCAAAGCCACTTCTTCCGCTTGAAATAAAGATAGGGAATGATTGCCGAAACAATCATCAAAGCAATAGCAAAGGGGTAACCCACAGACCAGCGCAATTCTGGCATGGTATCAAAATTCATACCGTAGATACTGGCAATAAGGGTGGGGGGCAAAAAGACAACCGCCGCCACCGAAAATATTTTAATAATCGCATTCTGTTCGATGTTAATCATACCCAACGTCGCATCCAGCAGAAACCCGACTTTATTGGAAAGGAAATTCGCGTGGTCACTCAGGGCGATAACATCGCGCAACAGGCTATCCAGTTTTGAATGCGCCTCGCCTTTGATTTTCGCCGTTTTTGATTGCAAGGCATAACCCACCATACGGTTAATGGTGACCAGGCTTTCACGCGTTTTAGACACCAAGTCACCCTCGCGGCCAATTTGCTCTAGGATTTTTTGATAATCTCGCTTTTTCCCTTGTGTGTGGTGTGAGGAACGAAAAATGGTTTGTGTCATCTGGTCAATATCTCGACCAATTTTTTCAAGTATGTCGGCAATGCGCTCTACGATACTTTCCAAAAGTCCTGCAAACAGGGCTTGCGCCGATTGCTCTTGGGACGAAAGCGTTATCGCTTTTGCAGAAAACTGCTGAAAAGGCACAGGATCGCAATAACGGATCGTGATGAGACGCTCACCCGTTAAAATAAAGGTAAAGGCGTGGCTTTCTGGTTCGAGTGTGTCTGCATTGGTAACAATCGTCGCCGTCATATAGACAGCATCATTTTCGTGATACAGGCTGCTGGAAAGCTCAATTTCGTGCATTTCCTCTCGCGTTGGCAGGCTTATCCCTAAAAAATCCTCCACAGACGTTTCTTCAAGTTTTGTCAAATTGAGCATGTCCAACCAAACGGTATTTTTTGGCAAAGGATTTTCTTTGGAGAAAGGGACCTTCTTTAAGCGCTCGCCCTCTTTAACATAAAACATGACTTTTTATTTTCCTATTGTTCGTATTATCATAACGTTATCAGTGCTCTCTTGCTTCCCGCTTTAAGGGGCAGGGTTATTTTAACGGGGGGACCTGGCCATTGTTCATTGCTGGAAAGCGCAATCATCCCTCCATGGGCCTGAGTGATTTGCGCTGTTGTTAAGCCAGCGCAGGTGTACTCAGCGGCGCGAAAGGCCACGTCTTCGCTTTCAAACAATGCCTCATTCTCCGCTTTTCGGCGAATGAGGGCGAAGAATTTTGCCAAACTGTTTCCTACACCTTGAAAACGGGAAATGCTGTCGATGTTGTCATATGCCTTTTCCACAGCCTCATTTTGTTCAGCCTGATAATCCCGACCATCGTGGTTATGGATATGATTGACACAAAGATCACGACCATCTGTCCTAGCCTCTTTTAATCCCATGAAAAGGGTGCTTTTGCCAATACCTGGCTGACCGATTAAAAAGATGACCTTTATCATTTGGGGGTGCACTTGGTTGATGGGCAAAGACAGGATACGCGAAATTTCCCAACATTCCGTAACAAAAATCACAAACCAATCCGTAAAGGAATCTCCCCCTGCGCCCGCGCATAATCCTCGGGCACGCCGATATCCAAGAAATAGCCATCAGTGGTGATATAATGGGGCTTCAAGTCCGCCACTTTGGGATAAAAAAAATCGCTTTCCATGGAAAAGGCAGGGGGCAGGCTCAACCCCCGAAACCATGGCACGTTCAGGCCATACACACCCCCGTTGATCAGGCCAGGGCCTGACGGGCCTTTTTCCGCAAAGTGGGTGATGTGGGTATCATTGACCGCCACCCGTCCATAGCGGGATACATCGGGGACGTGGCGCAGGGCCAGTGTCAGGTTATGCTGACGCGCTTGTTCATAAAACGCCGCGTAATCCATGGCTAAAAACGTATCGCCGTTGAGGATCAGGGCGGTGTCGTCCGTGACATACCGCGCCGCATTGGCAATCCCGCCGCCCGTGCCCAGCGGGGTTTCCTCCACCGCATAATCGATGGGGATCCCGTCGAAGACATCACCGAAGGTATGGATAATTTTTTCCCGTTTATAATGAACGGACAGAATAAATCGGCTGGCCCCATAACGCCGCAGGTTATCCATCACATACCCCAAAAACGGACGCCCCGCCACGGGGGCCATGGGCTTGGGCAGGTCCGGCACCAAGGCCTGCAGCCGCGTGCCAAACCCGCCGGCCAGAATGATCACCTGCATTTACGCCGTTTTCCGCTTGGGGTTGTACTCCGCCCCAAAAATCTCTTCCTCAATCATGGCGCAGATAACGTGGCCGATCATGATGTGGCCCTCTTGAATTTTGGGGGTTTCGCCTGAGGGAATATTCACCGCATAATCCACCAACGCCCCGATATCGCGGCCGTCTTGGCCCAAAAAGCCCACGGTTAAAATGCCTTTGGCCTTGGCGGCGTGTATGGCCGCCAGCACGTTTTGGCTGCGGCCCGAGGTGGAAATGCCAATCAGCAGATCCCCCGCCTGCCCAATGGCCTCCACTTGGCGGGCGAAGACGCGATCATACCCATAATCGTTGCCAATGGCGGTCAGGGCCGATGTGTCCGTGGTCAGCGCCACCGCATTCAAACCCGGGCGGTCGTAACACAACCGCGATACCAGCTCCGCCGCCAGATGCTGGGCATCCGCTGCCGATCCGCCGTTGCCGCAGAACATGATTTTTTTGCCGTTTTTCAGAACATCCACACCCACACGGGCGATGGCCTCCACGTTTTTTAAAAACGCGGCATCATTCAGCATGGCATCAATGACGGCGCGGGTTTTGGTGAGTTCGGGGATGAGCATGGGGGTAGAAAAATAAAATAGTTGACATCATCATGATTAAAGTAAAATTTTTAATTTCCCAAGTTTTTTTATTTCTCCTCGCGCTATGCATAAAACCTCCACTCATGATAACCTCGTTCTTCAGCAGTTACGTGAAAATCGAGCGATATTCGAAGAGCGCTTGGCGGCTTGGCGACGCCATCCCACTTTGGAAAATACCCAAACTTTGGTGGATTTTTTTGTTTTTCAAAGAATGTGCGGCGTTTGGTATTGCCCTGAAATTCATGAGTACTTGATCGACTATGCCAAAGAGCATTCTGGACATTGTGTGGGGGAGGCCTCAGACACCTCAAAAACAGGCACCCTTCATGTTCTGACAGAAGGATATGCCTCAGGGGGACATACCCGTGTTTTGGAGCGCTGGGTTGAGCAAGACCCTGACGGGGGTCCCCATACGGTGATTGTGTATGATCAAAAAGATACAAAAGCCATAGACCGTTTAAAACAAAAAGTCCTAGATCAGGGGGGAGAGTTTATTGTTATTCCCAGAGAAACCCCTATGATGGATAAGGTTGAAACGCTTCGTCACCAGGCGTGCGCAGGTTATCAACACATTGTTCTGCACACCCATATGAATGATATGGTGCCGGTTATGGCTTTTGGTGTGCCTGCGTTTCGGAAAAATGGGACTCCTGTCATCGCGTTTAACCATGGGGGGCATCGGGCTTCTTTATTGGGGCCGGAATATGTCAGTGCAACTATGGAAATTGAGGCTGGTCAGCAGGCCATAACCCACCATTTAAGAAAGGTTCCTTCGGTCCTGAGTGCCATTCCGGCGGATGACCTGACCAAAACACCCCCTTCTTGTGAAGAAAAGCGCGAACTAAGAAAAACTCTAGGATTGCCGGAAGATTCAACATTGCTGTTATCCATGGCCAGATCGTATAAGTTTGCACCAATTCAGGGATATGCTTTTTCCCCCGCAGGCGAGCAAGCCCCTTTGAGTCAAGAGCCTTTGGTGTTTACCAAAGCGATGCAAGACGTTTTGCAACAAAATCCTTCCGCGCACTTGGTTCTGATTGGTGTGGCCCCTGAAAGCAGTATTTGGCGCTCTCTAAACAAAAACCTTAGAAACAGAGTGCATTTTTTAAAAGAAATGCCCTACCCAAAAATCACCGAGTATTTAAGGGCCGCCGATGTGTATCTGGACCCTTTTTATAATTCTTGGACATCGATGGTGGATGCTCTTTCGGAAGGGCTCCCCGTTCTGAGTTTGCGCACCCCTGTGGGCCTACCCATTTTTTTTGATGATAACACAGGCGTCGCCCTTAGCGTATCCGATTGGCATGATAAGGCAAACGAATTGATTGAAAATCCTGACAAAAGAAGTCCCCTTCATCTGAGACAGTTTGAAAATATGAAGCGGTCCCAGCCGGATGCCTCTTTTTACGAAAGAATACGAGCGTGTGCAAAAACAGGGGAAGGGGATACAGATATTGCGGAGTGTCCCCAAGATTCCGAAGGGTTTTGCAGGCTAGATTACCACAATGCAGCTCTTGAAATGAGTGGAGGAAAAACCAAATTTTACGGCATTCCTTGTGTTATTGGCGTAGAAAGAACAAAGACATCTTACGGAGAGCGGAATGCTCGCATTGTTTTCCCCTTCCTAGAGGCTACATGGCCATGCCTACGGCAACACTTTTTTGCAGAGAGAAGTGGTTAACAACATCCGCAACACGCACAACATCCGCTTGACGCATTACAGGGCTGATGGGCAAAGACAGAACGGTGTGATGAATATCCTCTGTAATGGGAAAGGATAGGTGATTCCATTCTTGATAGGCCCCCTGTTTATGGGGCGGGATGGGGTAGTGAATCAGGGTTTGGATATTATGCCGATTCATATGATCCATCAGGGCGTCTCTGTGGTCTGTGCGAATAACAAACACATGCCAGACATGGCCGTGTTCATCGCGCACAGTAGGAAGCGTGATGTGCGGATTGTCAATGGCCGTCAGGTAATAAGCGGCAATCTCTCTGCGTCGTTGATTATCCGCATCCAATCCCTTTAATTTGACATCCAAAATGGCGGCTTGGATTTCATCCAAACGGGAATTGTGCCCCTTAAAAATGTTTTCGTACTTTTTGTGGGATCCGTAGTTGGCTAGGGCTTTGAGTTTTTGATAAAGCGCCCCATCACCGGTTGTAATGGCCCCACCATCCCCCAAACATCCCAGATTTTTCCCAGGATAAAACGAAAAACCCGCCGCATCGCCCAAATTGCCCACACGTCTGCCCTGATAAAAAGCGCCGTGAGCCTGCGCCCCATCCTCAATGATTTTTAAATCGTATTTCTCAGCCAACGCCCAGATGGGTTCCATGTCCACCACCTGACCATACAGGTGAACGACCATAATGGCTTTGGTGCGGGAGGTGATGTGGGCCTCAACCTTATGGGGGTCCAGGGTGTAGGTCTGGATATCGGGTTCCACCAAAACAGGGGTACAACCGTTTTGGGAAATGGCCAAAATACTGGCAATATAGGTATTGGCGGGCACAATGATTTCATCCCCCGCGTCCCATTCATAGGCCTGAATGATCAACCGTAACGCATCCAACCCATTGGCAACACCCACAGCATAGGGAACGCCGCAATACTCGGCGAAATGTTGACAAAACGCCTCGTTTTCTTGGCCCAAAATATACCAACCACTGTCCAAAACCCGACGTATAGACTGGTCAATACCCGCGCGGTATTGTTCATTGATGGCTTGGAGGTCGAGGAATTTGATCATGGGGAAAGCTCAGTCCTATACATGATTTGTCTTCTAACACTTTCAAAGATAAATTGACAAGCCTTATCCTATTGACTACGATTATAATAGTTTCACCTTGTTTCCTTGTTGTTTTTTTCTATGTCTTCTTTTTTGCAAGAGCCTTTTGTTGACCTGATATATTTTGACCGTCATGGTGATGACAGGGGGTCATTGACAGCCATAGAAAATGGAAAACAAATCCCCTTTGATATTCAAAGAATTTACTATATTTACGAAACGCAGGAAAATGCCATCCGTGGCAAGCATGCCCATAACAATTTAAAACAGGTTCTGATTTGTGTGTCGGGATCTTGTGAAGTTCAGGTGGAATTTCAGGGAACCCAGAAAACCTTTTTATTAGACTCCCCCACCGAGGGATTATACATACAAGGAAAAGTTTGGCGGGAAATGAAAAACTTTTCTGCAGGGGCGGTTTTGTTGGTGTTGGCGGATGCCCCCTATGATAAAAACGATTATATATTTTCCTATCAACACTTTAAGCAATCACACCCGCCCGTGATTGAAAATCTCCCTCCAGAATACCGCGAATGCATTTTTTAAATTCTTCAGCATCGACAATATAGGGTGAATGCCAACGGTCCAGTCCGTACTCCGTTTTCGTTTTACCAAAAACAAAATAAACATTTTTGGTGAAACATTGGATCATGGGGGCGAAAATACTTGCATCATTGTAATCAGGCTGCGTTAAAATCACAATGTGTTGATCGGGCCCAGCATAGACCACGTTGGCCAAGGTTGCCCCAGCATCCACAATGATAATTTTTGCTTTGGAAAAAATGGCCTGCTGCAAAGCATTGGTAAGGTCTGAAGTTTCAAAGACTTTTCCCGAAAACTCTGTTTGAATGCACGTGGCCAACTCTTCGGCATTTAGCGTACAACGGGTGGGGGTTAGGGATGATTTGACTTGTTTTCTGCGTGTAATGTAGACGATTTCTGAGTTCAAATCGTTGAATTCGGATAGTTCTTCGGTGGAAATTTTTTTTAACACTTCAGCCGTTTTTAAAAGAAGCTCGCGAGAATAAGAAAAGTTATCCTCGGGAAGATCATCCCAAATGTAAGAAGGATAAGACGTGGAAATAACATCCTGACAATCAACGATTTGATTTTTGTTCAGTTCAAAAAAATCATTAAACCCATAATATGCGGCGACAGATTTTATGGTATCCGTTATGTTTTTATGGGGGGATTCTGCTATACCTATTTTCCAAGACTTTCGATCAGATTTTTTCACAGATTCCATGGATTGAATATAAGACGGCAAGACATCCACAATAAAATGAAAATAATTATCCACATAACCAATCTGGTTGGTGGCGTAAATCAGTTTTTCAACAGGAATTGGGGATTGTTTTTTTATTTTTTTAAAAGGGTGACGAATTTTTAAAAAGATATTTTTTGCAAAATGATCCAGCCAAAAAATATGGTTTTCATCGCGCAAAATGTTTTTTCTGTAGTTGTAAACCTCAAAACATTGAGGTGATGGCTTACTGGTCAGAGGAGAGTATAGGTTTCCCTGATGGATGACGCCCAGCAGCTCTGAAAATATAGAAATATTTTTTAGACGCAATGTTACAGTTTCTTTGGTTTGAAACTTGTTGCCTTTCAGGGTCATTTGGGTTGTTTCACCCCAATAAACAATAGGTTTCAGGGCTGTCGTTTCCGAAGGGACCGTTTGAATACAATGTTTTTCCAAAGCAGGGCTTAAATAGTTTCCATACGGAAAGATTTTTTTAGAAAAAAAATTTTGATGAAAGATAATTTCATTGCGTTCCTTGATATAAAAAGATTTTATTTTTTTCAGGATATCCCGCTGGGTCCCCGGAAAAGGAAATAAAACAATAGCCAAAGTGATCTGGGCGAAAAGCCAAAAAATACTCAAAAAACCATAACGCAAAACAGAAATAAAAACATTAAAATGCATATTAATCATACCAATAAGAAAGATCTAGCCCTGTAAGCGCTTCGGTTTGTTTTATATCATCCCAATAATAAAAGCGATTGATTTCTAGTTCAAGATCTCTGGGCATTCCGTAGTTTGATTTTTTGCACATGTGGAAACCTTAAGATCTCGTTCTTTCCTGATGTGTTCTGTAGTAGGCATCGCCATTTTTTTAGGAACAATTACAAAATCTGTTATTCCTTCAAAAAGTTTTTTACCTGCATCAATAGGGTTTTCTTTTTCTATCATAGATTTAAGTAATGCTTGCCGCTTATCACGTTTGACATCATTTGACGCCAAAAGATTTCTTATATGCATTTCCATTTCGATGGTATCACTTGCAGT
>CANGYM010000031.1 GCA_947458145.1 Alphaproteobacteria bacterium
GATAGCCCCCACAATGGCCTGTCCCCCATCATGCACGTGGACATGCTCAACGGTGACCTTTTGTTCCATGGCTTTGCCGCGATACCGATTCAGCGATTCCATCATCAGGGTATAGGACCGCGTGAGTTTATTCGCCTGCGCCAACAGGTGACTTTGACATTCCATGGGTTGGTCCGCCACCATGGCGCGGCGCATGCATTCCATGGCGGCATTGTGCAGGCCTATCATTTGGGCGGCCAGCATACCTTCCAGTTCATCCCGTGGCTTAAAACCCTTCAGGGCGGCCAAGCCTGCCTGATAATGCCGGCCCTTTTCCGCCTCATCGAAAGGCGACACCCAAAACGTTTGCACCGTTTGCAAAACCAACACATGCGTAAAATCCGCCTCTGGCGAGCCGCTTAATTCCCTGTGCGATTTTGTCCCCTTGGGCAGGGTCACAGTGTGGGGCTTGGTGTTTTTGACAGCGGCCATGGGTGGGTTGGGTGCTTTTCAATCCCCTTGATTGTAGGGGCAAATCGGCTTTCCGTAAAGCATCACAAAGCCTTTCACAAAGCTTTTCTATGGCACACTGGCGGCACACTTGGGGGCAAAAAAGAGACACTCTGTGCCACAACCAACAACAAATATGGCTTGATATGCCTTTGATTTATTTGTTATTGTTTATTGTGTTTCGTTGTGAAATGTTGATTTGATAATTCTCATAACCTGAAGGTCGTCAGTTCAAATCTGGCCCCCGCAACCAAGGTTTTTTTAGGGATTTTCGGGCCTTGGGGTTATTGGTGGGTGGTGGTTTTTATCTCACAGAGTCATTGTGTGTAATTTGGAGCCAAAAACCGAGATACACTTTGTTCAGTTGAACTGAAAAAAGCCTTAACAGCTGCATCCAAATCTTCCCGAGCATTATGAAGAAAGCGTTGGTTAACTGCCTCAAGTTGAATCATTTTTTCCATTAAATCATCCATAACATATATTGTGGACCCCTCGAGCACTGAAAGCCTATGAGGTGAACTTTTTGCTAAATACAAAATTTTTTCTGATTCAATTCTGATATCATCAAGAAAGGTAACTACAAATGGGGTGGGGCTTAAACAAAAATCACTCCACAACTTAACATCCAAAATTGTTTCTCGTTTTTTTTGAAACTTAATTATGGCATCTAAAAAAGCATTTATGTCTTTTTCTTGATTTTTTTCTAGGTCTAAGACTAGATTTACTTTACATGAGCGTTTTATCGAAGAGAAAATACCTGCAATCACTTTAAGACATTCATCTGGCGGCTGACCTAAATTGATTATTATAGAAAGGTCGTCGGACATTTTATAATTAAATAAATCTTTTATTACGCTATATGGTGAGAGTCTCCTTACTCTATTTAGGTGTGCTTGACGAATTTCAGATGTTTTTTTAAGGATATAAGACATTTCCCCTGCAATTTTTTGTGCATACACAGGATGCCTTTGTTCGTATTTTAACCAAGCTGTTCGAAATGTTGTAAATATCTCAGGCTCCCCAAGACGGGACAAATTTTCAAGACCACAGGCAACTGATAACAAAAAATACAAAGCCCTTTCACCCTCATAAAATCCACAAGTATCAGTGTCGCCGAAAGTTATTTGTTGAGCGTCTCCGCTAATCCCATCTCCACTAAATGATGACATTGGGTTAGATGTTAGAAGGTCTTGATTAATAAATAAACCCTGGTTACCTTGACAAGGTAAAGCTTTTTTTATCACATCTACGCTATCTGCAATAAAAAGAAAACGCTTACAAGATCCAATCATTAGAACAGGTTGATTCCCTGATATTTCAGGTTTTTTTTGATCTGTATCTATTTTCTTAAGATTTAAAAGGGCAACCATGCTGTAATTATACTACTACGCAAGACAAAATCCAAATAAATCTTATTAAATATACCTATCCAAAAAAAAGATGGCTGGGGCGGAAGGATTCGAACCTACGCGTGACGGTACCAAAAACCGTTGCCTTACCGCTTGGCTACGCCCCAAAGGAAGACGCATACTAACAAGACGCGGACAGATTTCAAGGGGAAGTTACAGCGCATCCGCGATTTTTTTGGCCATTTCTCGTGTCCCCAAAACGGCTTTGGGGGGGACCTCCAGCGTCAGATCGGCGGTGACATAGCCATCGGCCAAGGTGCTGGCCACCGCATGATCCACGCGATCCGCCAAATCAGGGCGATGAAAGCTGTACCGCAGGGCCATGGAAAAACTGAGGATGGTGGCCATGGGGTTGGCTTTGTTCTGGCCGGCAATGTCGGGGGCGCTGCCGTGAACGGGCTCGTACAGGGCCATTTGGCGGTCGTTGGTTTTGGCGCCCAAGGACGCACTGGGCAACATCCCCAAAGACCCCGTCAGCATCGCCGCGCAATCGGACAACAGGTCCCCAAACAGGTTGTCGGTGACGATGACGTCAAATTGCTTGGGCTGGCGCACCAGCTGCATGGCGCAGTTGTCGGCGTACATAAACGACAGGTCAATGTCCTGATGACCATTTTTGTGCACACGATGGGCGACCTCGCGCCACAAAACGCCGGTTTCCATGACGTTGGCTTTGTCCACCACGCACAACCGTTTGCCGCGACCGCGGGCCGCATCAAAGGCCACATCCACAACGCGGGCAATTTCGCCCTCGGTATAGCTTTGGGTGTTGATGGCGATTTTTTCGCCGGTGGGGGTGGTGTGGATGCCCCGAGGCTCCCCAAAATATACGCCGCTGGTGAGTTCGCGCACAATCAGCAAATCCAATCCAGACACCAAATCGGGCTTTAAACTGGACGCCCCCACCAAAGAGGGAAACACAAAGGCCGGCCGCAAATTGGCAAACACATCCAAATCTTTGCGCAGGCGCAGCAGTCCCTTTTCAGGGCGCACATCGGTGGGCAACGCGTCCCATTTCGGACCCCCCACAGCCCCCAGCAAGATCGCATCGACCCGTTTGGCCTGTTCAACCACAGCATCGGTGACGGGCACCCCGTGGGCATCAATGGACGCCCCGCCCACCAAATCATGGGTGATGGTGACGTGAAAACCGGCTTTGGTCCGCAGGGCCTCAATCACCACCTCGGTGGCGGCCATGACTTCGGGGCCAATACCATCGCCCGCCAGAATCAAAAGTGTGGGAACACGGGTCATGATTACGCCACCTTTCCCAAACCATACACCCACGGACGCCGCATCTGATCCCGCGCCTCAAAGGCCGTGATGGCGTCATTGTTTTTCAGGGTCATGGCGATGTCATCCAGTCCCTCCAGCAGGCAAGTTTTCAACCCCGCATCAATCTCAAAGGGATACGTGGCCCCCGAGGCCGACATCACAACCTGTCTGGGCAAATCAATGGTGAAGGCTTGACCGCGGCAGGTATCGGCATCCTTCATCAAACTTTGAACCTGCGCATTTGGCAGAACGATGGGCAAAATGCCGTTTTTAAAGCAGTTGTTATAAAAAATATCCGCAAAACTGGGGGCGATGATGCAGCGAATGCCAAAATCCAACAGGGCCCAGGGGGCATGTTCCCGCGAAGACCCACAGCCAAAATTATCCCCCGCAATCAAAATGCTGGCGCGGCGAAAATCCGGCTGGTTCAGGATAAACGACGGGTTTTCCTGCCCATGGTCATCATAGCGGACCTCTTCAAACAAATGCTTGCCCAATCCCGTGCGCTGAATGGTTTTCAGAAACTGCTTGGGAATGATCAAATCGGTATCGATGTTGATGCGTTGAAAGGGGGCGGCGATGCCTTGGAGCGTGTGAAACGGTTGCATGGGGCAAACATGGCTTTTGTTGAAAAGGACCCTACCCTACCGCAAATGCGATAAAAAACAACCGGAAAAAGCGAGAGGGAGACAGATTATCCCAATATCTCGGCCAACGGCCCCTCTGTACTGCAACGGGTCACCAGCCAGCCGCGCTGCGCGGCGAGGGTATCGAGGGCCTGCCTATGCTCTGTATAACGGGTTTGATAGGATGGGCGCAGGGCCTGTGCATCCTCAACCAGACAATCGCTGCCCCCCGCCAAATCCCGAAACCGAATGGGGCCCTGATAGGGAAACGCGGCCTCCGCCGGATCATACAGCACGCACAGATGCCCATCATCGGCGGCAATGGTGGAAAACAACGCCGCCAAAGTTTCCTGTGGGTACAAAAAATCCGAACACAGCAGGACCTTATCCGCGGGGGGCAGGGGGCCTTGGGGAAAAACAACCGGTTTGTCCAAATCCCGCTCTAGGGACAAAATATCGTGATAGCGCTGATGGGGGCCGCCCTGAAGGCTGATGAGCCAATCCCCCTGCCGCGCCATGGCCCATCCCCATGCCAGGGCCATCACGTCGGCCTGATGCTGCTTGGTGCGCTGTGCTGTGGTAAAGCCCATGGTGGGGCGACGATCCACCCACAGGGTCAGGCTGCTGGGCACGGCATCTTCATGCTCTTTGGTCAAGGGCTGGCGGTATCGGGCCGAGGCCCGCCACGCAATACGGGCGGCATCATCCCCCGCCGTATAGGGGCGAAATTGCCAGAATTCTGTTCCCCGCCCCCGACGCTGGCGCGGGGCGGCCCCCTGCCAAGGGCGCGGCTGATGACTGAGCGGCATAAACGCAGGGGCCAGCAGATCCGACAGGGCCAAAGCCTCGGCAACGCGGCTGATCATGGCTTTTCGGACGTCATGGGGCCCGTGGTTAACCCATGCACGAACTGCTGAACATAGGGATTGTCCGTCGTGTCCATGGCGGCAATATCGTCCTGCCAGATGACTTTGCCCTGATGCAGCATGGCCACGCGGCTGGCGATATGGCGCACCGACGTCATATCGTGGGTGATGGTGATGGCCGTGGCCCCGACCTTTTGCACACAGGACACAATCAGATCGTTAATCACGTTGGACATAATGGGATCCAAACCCGTTGTGGGTTCGTCAAAAAAGATCACATCGGGATTGCCCGCAATGGCTCTGGCCAGACCTACGCGTTTTTTCATGCCCCCAGAGAGTTCCGCGGGATAGGCCTCGGCCAAACGCTCGGGCAGGCCCACATCCTGCAATTTCTCCAGCGCCACGCGGCGGGCGGCTTTGCGGTCCATTTTCTGGCCGTAAATCAGGCCAAAGGCCACATTTTCCCAGATTGTCAGACTGTCAAAAAGCGCGGCCCCCTGAAACAGCATGCTAAAACGACGGAGTATATCCTGTTGATCCCCGCGGGACAGGCGAAACAAATCCTGATCATCCACCAAAACCGACCCCCCATCGGGATGCAACAGGGCGCAGATGGTTTTGATCAACACAGATTTTCCCGTCCCTGACCCCCCAATAATAACCAAGGATTCCCGCGGGGCCACATCCAGATCAATGCCAGAGAGGACAACGTTTTTGCCAAAGGCCTTGGTTAATCCCCGAAGCGTCAGGCGCGGCGGCATTTGTGAAGCCATAACCCTAAACCCCAAAAAACAGCGCTGTGATCACAAAGTTGGCCACCAAAATCAAAATGGAGGCCGCCACAACGGCGTATGTGGTGGCCGCCCCCACCCCCTGCGCCCCACCGCGGGAATAATACCCATGATAACACCCGCAAATGGCAATGAGCAGGCCAAAGGTGGCGGCCTTCACCAACCCCGAAAACACATCCATGAATTCCAGCGTTTCAAAGGTGCTTTTGAGATACGACCCCGCATTGAACCCCAACTGCGACACCCCAATCACAAACCCGCCCATGACGCCGATGATATCCGCCACAATCACCAGCAAGGGCATCATCAAGGTCGCCGCCAGCAAACGCGGGGCCACCAGATATTTCATGGGATGGGTGGAAAGCATCTGCAGGGCGTCAATTTGCTCTGTCACGCGCATGGTGCCCAGCTCGGCTGCAATGGCCGCCCCGACGCGCCCCGCCACCATCAGGCCGGCCATGACAGGGCCCAGCTCTCGCGTGATGGACAGCACCACAATGGCGGCAATGGTGGATTCTGAATTAAACGACGAAAAACCGGAATAGCTCTGCAAAGCCAAAACCATCCCTGAAAAGGCCGCCGTTAAGCCCACCACGGGGAGTGAATAAAACCCAATATCCAGAAACAGCCGCCCCACCGTGGGGGCATAAAACGGGGGACGCACAATATGGCTGATCGCCGTTAAGGCAAACAGGGAAAAATGACCGGCTTTTTGAAAAAAAGAGAGAAGGGCGCGACCTATGGATTGCAGCATAACCTAGGTTTGCCCTTCTTTGATTAGGCGTTGTACGTGGCGTGATCCAGTGTGCCTTCACTGGCATCCACAATCAGGGTGATGGCCGCATCACCGGTGATGTTGATGGTGGTGCGCACCATATCCAGCAGACGGTCAATGCCCAGCAGGATCCCAATGCCCTCCAAAGGTAGACCCACAGAATTCAAAACCATCCCCATAAAAATGATGGATCCACTGGGGATCCCCGCCGCGCCGATGGATCCCAGCGTGCAGGTTAATACCAGAATCAAATAATCATGCAATTCCAAATGAACACCAAACACCTGGGCAAAAAACACAGCGCAAATGCCCAAATAAATCGCCGTTCCATCCATGTTCATGGACGCACCAAGGGGCATCATGAATTTCACAGTTTGTTCAGACACACCCAGTTTGGTTTCCACGTTGTTCATGGCGGTGGCCAAGGTGGCCTTGCTGCTGCTGGTGGAAAAGGCCAAAAGCTGGGTTGATCCCATCTTTTTGAAAAATGGCATAGGGGAAATCCGCCCAAACACAGCAATCAGAACACCAAACACAGCCATTTGCAGGGCGCACGCCGCCAAAAAACAGACCACAAGCCAAATCAGCGTGTGAATGATATCCATACCCTGCGTGCCCACCATCCACGCGATAAAGCCAAACACGGCAATGGGGGCCAGACGAACAATTAGCTCGATCATCTTAAACGTGACGGCGGAAAACCCCTGCAAAACATCGCGGGCATGGTGCCCCTTGGGCCCCAGCATATTAATCACAATGCCGGTAAACACCGAAAACAAAACGATTTGCAGATAATGATCCTCAGTAAACATCCGCACCGCATTGGTGGGCACGAGGGACATAAAAAAGGCACCCAAACTGGGGACATTCTGCGAACTGGCGCTGGCATCCCCAAAAATGGCGGGATCAATGGAAATCCCGATGCCAGGGTTAAAAATATTGGCCATGACAAGACCCAAAACCACCGCGAACAGAGACGTGCAGGAATAGGCCACAACCCCCTTCATCCCCACGCGGGCGGCACTGCCAGCCCCGCTCAGGCTGGTGATACCGGACACCAGGGCCAAAAAGATCAACGGCGTGACCACCATTTTAATTAGGTTAATAAAAATCTTCCCCAGAACCTTCATAGATTCGGCGTAGTCTTTGAAAAAAAGACCTGCCAAAACACCCAAAAAAAGACCCGCGAGAACTTCTTTCCAAAGGGCAAAGCCGAAAATACCCCGATCTGATCCTGATGCTGCCGCCATAAGTCTGGTCCTTTATTTTTTTGTTGAAAGGGGACAAAAACGCATCATCTATAATGGCTTTTTATGGTCCGCGCAAGATTTTTCAAAATCGGGATTTTTCAAAACCAATGCCCTGAAAAAAAAGTGGCGCGCCCGACAGGAATCGAACCCATAACCTCCAGATTCGTAGTCTGGCGCTCTATCCAGTTGAGCTACGGGCGCGGAAACAACAAAGGTCCCCGTTCCTTAGACCAAAGCCAACAAAGAAGCAAGGGGATTGTGCAAAGCCTTTGTGCAAACACTTCGGCGAACGATTAGGGGTTGACGCTGTGACAAAGGGGGTCGTTTTCCCCCCTACCCTCCCCTGCCCCCATGAACTCCCCCGTTAAGGCGCAGCCCAACACCTTACGCACAAAAGGAATAGAAATCTCTTTTTGGTACGACAAAGAGGCCTGATCCAACTGATCCACCACATGGCAAACGGCCTGAAAACTGCGGTTCATGCGGGGGTATAAATAGGCCAGAACCTCCGGCGCCACATGCAGGCCACGGGCGGCAAAATGGGCGGAGAGGGTGTTTTGCAACAACGCATCATCCGGATCCAGCATGGCCACACTGGGCAGGGCCCGCAGGCGGGACGTTAAATCCGGCAGGCGAAACGGCAACTGCGGGGCGGGAACGCGGCTGGTGAGCAGGAAAAAACTCTTTTTTTCCGCCCAAAGGTTCAGCAGATGCAGCAAATCCACATCACGGGGCACCTGATGCACGTCCTCCAGCACAAAGGCGGACTCGGGCCTTTGGGGCAAAGACGCCACAAAGGCATCGTGAACCTGTGACCCATGCAGCACCAGAGCCCCTGAAAGCTTGGCCCACTGGCTGGCCAAATGGGTTTTGCCACACGCTGGGGGGCCGTACAGGTACAATCCCCGCTTGGACCAATCTGGCCAGCGCGTGATCCACGCGATGGCCTGCGCGTTGGCCTGCCCCTCGCAAAAGGGCTTTTCAGACAGGGACTGCGGAAACGACAGCGAAAACGGTTGGGGGTGCATAGAGTCTATATCTAGGACGAATGGTTCCGATACAGCGTGCTGGCTTTGTATTTTTCAATGCCAAAACGCACCAGAACGCCCAAAACGGCCGCCGTAGGCACCGCCACCAAAACGCCCAAAAATCCGGCCAAACTGGCCCCCGCAAACAAGGCAAAAATAATCCAAACGGGGTGTAAATTGACGCGATCCCCCACCAGTTTGGGGCTGAGGATATTCCCCTCAACAAACTGACCAATCAAAAAAATCAGGGCCACGGTGCCCACGCGCCCCATGTCATCAAACCCAAACTGCAGCAGGGCCACCCCCAAACTGAGAATCCCCCCCAGCAGAGTCCCGACATAGGGGATAAACGACACCATCCCACTGAAAAACCCGATCACCAAGCCAAAATCCAGCCCCGCGAGGCTGAGAAACAGGGCGTAAAAACTGCCCAGACTGATGCACACCAACGTTTGCCCCCGAACAAACCCTGACAAAGCCCCGTCAATGCGGCGTTGCAGGCCCAGAAGCTCGCTTTTCATATCCACGGGATACAGCGATTCGATGTTGGCCACAAAAACCGGCCAATCCCGCAGCATGTAAAAGGTCAAAATGGGCGTTAAAATCAACACGGATAAAAAATCCACGAGGGCAAACCCCTTCAGCAACACCCCGTGGGCCACATTCCCCGCAAAGGCCAGCGCCTCGTCCCCTTTGCTGGTGACCCATGTTTTTAACCCCTCGGGCGATAGGGCCTGAACACTGCCATCCCAATGGATGCCCATGGTGGTTTCCAGCCATGCCTTCGCCGATAAAATTGTGGATTCCAGGGAATAATCCAACTCAGAAAGTTTATGCACCAACGTGGCGCCCTGAATGGACAAAACCGGCACGATGGACCCCAAAAACACCACCATCAATGTCACGGCACCCACAACCGCCACGGCTGTTCCCAACCAGCGGGGAAGGCGTTTTTTTTCCAACACAGACACCACCGGATTTAACAAATACGCCAAAATGGTGGAGAGCACAAAGGGCAGCAACATCCCACTGAGCCCATAAATCAGCACCAGAAAAACCAGAGCAAAGCCCAGAAACGATAAAACCCGCGTATTTGTTTTCATGGGGGACGCCTCCTTGCGCATCGACAGGGCCGTAAAAATGTGGCACATCCTATCAAAAAGAGGATGTCTTCACAATGCCTAAACCAAAACCCACCTTATCCATTCTTTGCACCGCGCTGAGCCCTTTGTCCCACGCCGATTGGGGGGATATGGCCAAGGTTGATGTTATCTTGTTAAACGATGTCCAAAAAACGGATGATGTCCTGAAAACCGTCCAAACCAGCACCAGCGACTGGATCGTTGTGGCCCCTGATGCGGCCACGCCAGAGGACCTTCGCGCCCTGTGGCAGGCGGCCAAACATGAATCCTTTGCCGATTTTCCCGTTATGGCCATAGGGCGGGAAATCGCCCACAGTTCCCTGGTATCGCGGGGGCTTTCTTGCGCCCTTGGGGCGTTGCGGCGAACGTTTCTGGGGGATCGGGTGGGATCTGGCCAAATGATTTTGATGGCGCGGCAGGATTTTGCAAACCTGCCCCCCTATCACGGGGTGCTGGATTTTGTCAGTGTTTTGGGACGTTACGGCGGCATTCGGGTGGTGTCTGTGCCGGTATCGTTTATGCAGGCCCCGCTTTCCCTTTGCAAAGCCCTGAAGGCATTCACAGCCCTGTGGGGCACCTTTTGGTTAAAAGGATGCTGGATCTTCCCCCCCCGCCAAGGGACACCCCCACAGCTCTAGGGCGGGCTTTAGGGCCGGCGCGGCGGCCTTCACGGCGCCCCGCAGATCGCCGCTCTCATCAAAGGGTATCGTGGCCAGAACGGGCACGCCCCCAAAATCCTCAATGGCATTGACATTATGGGGGGCGGGCGGCCCCACCATGACAACACCCAGACAGGACAAACCGCTGTCTTTTAACGCCCGCAAAGTCAGCAGCGTGTGGTTCAGGGTGCCCAAGGTGCTGCGGGCCACCAGCAAAACCCTGACACGCCAGCGCACCATCAGATCCAGCGTTAAAACATGGGGCGCTAGGGGGACCATGATCCCACCGGCCCCCTCAATCACCAAAAACGGGTGCGATGGGGGGATGACATCGGCGGGATCAAAAACAAACCCCTCTCGCTCTGCCGCGTGCAGGGGGGCCAGCGGCGCCGCCAGCGACACAAAGGGCCGGAGCATGCGCGAAGCGCTGCACCCCGACAGGCGATGGACCATGCGCGTATCATCGTCGGGGCCGGTTTGAAAGGGCTTCCAATAATGGGCATCCGCGATATGCATCAAACAGGCGGACACAAAGGTTTTCCCCACCCCCGTATCCGTTCCCGCCACAAACAACGGGGGCACCGGGCGGTTGGTCATCCCCCTGCCCCGCCAAGATGCTGGATGTGATGAAAATCCGCCTCACGCAACGGGGAAACGGACAGTCGCGACTGTTTGACCATAGCGATGGTGGACAGGATGGGATCGGCCTTAAGCATCGCCAGCGTCACGGGGCGCGGCAGGGCGGCCACCACCTGCACATCCACATTCCCAAAGGACGGGTCCTGAACATCCGGATAATAGGGCCGGAACACAGACACCCACCCCACAATGCACCGCTGCGCCCCCGAATGATAAAAAAAGGCCAAATCCCCCACCGCCATCTGTTTCATAAAATTGCGGGCCTGATAATTGCGCACCCCATCCCATGGGGTTATGCCATCGCGCACCATCTGATCCCATGGGTAAACGTCAGGCTCTGATTTCAAAATCCAATGGGCCATAACCAAAACGTTTTTTTTAAGGGAATGGCGGGAGTGACGGGACTCGAACCCGCGACCTCTGCCGTGACAGGGCAGCGCTCTAACCGACTGAGCTACACCCCCACAGTGACAAAGGCCGCGTAAAGGGCCTGTGGTAACAAGGGAGTCTGGTGTCTTTAGCCAACTTTCGAAACGCTGTCAAGGCGATTGCGCAGATTTTCGCAAGTCCCCCCTACCGATCAGACCACCCCATCCACTGTCCGGCAATGCGTACGGGGGGCAGGACAGCCAGCGGGGCGGGCTGCTGATACACATCCAGCATGGTGGCGTAAAGGGCCCCTTCGGCGGGCATCCCTGGCAAAGAGGCCCCCATAAGGACATGGGCCTGAGAGGAATTAATCCCCCCCATCAAAAAGCGTAAAAAGCCGCTGAAAAGGTCCTCGATTTTCGGGTAGACCACCAAGTTTACCGCGCGGCGATCCAGACGGGCCTGTTTGGCGGCCTCGGCCACGGCCTCTTCTAATCCCCCGATCCGGTCGATCAGGTTCAGGGCCAGCGCGTCACGACCGGTGAAAAACTGGCCCCCGATGGTTTGGGTGGCCTGAGCGTCCGTTAATTTTCGGCCGGCTTTGACCAAGCCCCCAAAGGTGTCATAGGCCTGTTTCAGGTTGGCGGAGACGATGGCGCTCTCTTCGGGATTAAAGGGGGTTTGGGAACTCCACATCAGCGCGTGGGGCTGCACCACCACACGGTCCCACTTCACATCCAGTTTTTGTGAAAGGCCCGCCGTGATAAATTTCCCGCCAAACACCCCAATGGACCCCACCAAGGACGTTTCCGGCGCCACAATGGCGTTGGCATCCATAGACAGGAAATACCCGCCGGAGGCCGCCATATCCTTGATACTGATGATCACAGGAATGCCCTGCGCCTTGGCAGACAAAACCGCATCACGCAGCACATGAGACGCCGAGTAGGAACCCCCTGGGCTGTCCACACGCAGGACAATAGCTTTGACATCATCCTCCACAGCCTCTTGGATCTGCTGGGCCAGCGTTAGGGCATACACGCGGGAGCCTGAGCCGCTGAACGGGGAATTTTCGGGATCATACCCATCCATAATGGGCCCTTCGGCATAAATCAGGGCGATGGATTCGGTGGATTTTTTGTCGCCTTGAAAGGCCTCTCCCACCCCTTTTTTCAAATCTGCTGAAACAACGTCCACGGATGCCTGCGGCTGATCATCCCCATAATCCCGCACGTCAATATAGGTGCCGTCTTGGGGCGATTCCGTTTCATGCCCCCCGCGCACAACCCATGTTTTGGATGTTTCCAGAAAGGTTTCAAAGGACGAGGTTTCCTCAACCAACCCCAAAGTTTTCGCCTCCGCCGCGGGGATTAAGGCCTTGTTAAAAAAACTGTCCATGGTGGTACGATCCCAGCCCCGCGCCGCCATGATGCGGTCGGTCATGATGCCGGAAAGGGATGTCAAATAGGCCTGCAGCGTGGCGCGGTGCTCGGGGGTATAGCCATCCTCCGTCACCGTGTTGGCGCCCGTTTTGTTTTCGCTGAATCTGAAAAACTGGGGCTCAACACCCAAATGCTCTTTCAGGGCGGTTTTGACAAAGGGGGCCTCGGCCGCCAAGCCCGTCAAAGACACAGTGCCACTGCCATGCATCACAATGCGATCAAAGGCCGATGCGGTCATGTATTGCACCAACCCCTTGGCGCCAAAATCAAAGGTATCCAAATAAACTGTTGTTTTTTTGCCCTGATCGCGAAAGGCCTTCACCGCGCCCAGCAGAGCGTCACGGTCGGCCAGCGATAAATCCTCGTCCCGCAAATCCACAACCAACCCCCGCATGCGTTTGTCCGTGGCGGCATGCTGGATCCGCATCGTCAGGGTGTGGGGATCCATAAAGGACGGGCCCAGAAAACGGGCCAGACGATCATCCACCTTGCGCTGGGCCAGGGGTTCTGAAAAATCAACAAACAGAATGCCATTATCGGGAATGGCGGCCACCTGAGCGCTCTCTTGGCGATGCATCAGGGATGAATGCTCCAGGGCCCCTTCGGAAAGTTTGCCCACCAAAGCGGACAGGCCCACCACCAACAGCAGAAAGATCAGCCCAAAAAATATCAAAACGCCCTTAACCGCGCGTAACATCCATTTGAGTAGGGTTTTCATGGGGATTCTCCTTGGGCAAAAGTACCTCTATGTCTTAACCAGTGATCCAACAGAACGCAAGCCACCATGGCCTCGGCCACGGGGACGGCGCGAATGCCGACACAGGGGTCGTGGCGGCCTTTGGTGCGGATCATGACGTTTTCCCCAAGCTGGGTCATACTGCGTCGTTCCGTCAGGATGGAACTGGTGGGTTTGACGGCGATGCGGGCGATGATCTCTTGGCCTGTGGAAATACCGCCCAAGATGCCACCTGCATGATTGCTGAGGAATTGGGCCGTGCCATCCTGAATCACCATTTCATCCGCCGCCAGCCGGCCATCCATGGACACACAGCCAAAGCCGTCCCCGATTTCCACGCCTTTTACGGCATTGATGCTCATCAGGGCCTTGGCCAGATCGGCATCCAGTTTGTCATACACGGGATCCCCCAGACCAACCGGAATGCCCGACGCCCGAACCTCAACCAGCGCCCCCAAAGAGCTGCCGTCGCGGCGGGCGGTATCCACAGCATCCTGCCACACCGGCACAATGGCTGGATCCGCGGCAAAAAAGGGATTGCCCTGAATCAACAGGGGGTCCCAGACCGCTTGCGGGGCCGCAGGCAACGTCCCGATTTGGACAACAGCCCCCTGCAAAAACAAACGCTGGGGCAACAACGCCGCCAAGGCCTTTCGCGCCACCGCACCCGCCGCCACCCGCATGGCCGTTTCACGGGCCGAGGATCGCCCGCCCCCGCGATAATCACGGTGACCGTATTTCATGAAATACGTATAATCGGCATGGCCCGGGCGAAAACGGTCCTTAATATCCTCATAATCCTTTGATTTTTGGTCCTGATTGTGAATCAGCAGACCAATGGGTGTGCCGGTGGTCAGACCCTGAAATACGCCGGAAAGGATTTCAACCTTATCCTCCTCTTGCCGCTGGGTCACGAAACGGGACGTCCCTGGGCGGCGAAAATCCAGATAATACTGGATGTCGGATTCGGTTAAGGGAATTTTTGAGGGCACGCCGTCCACAATACACCCAATGGCGGGACCGTGGCTTTCGCCAAAGGTTGTGATTCTGAAAATGTCGCCGAAACTGCTTCCTGCCATGGCAATCAGGCGTCATCGCCCTTGAAATAGCGATGGGCAACCTCAACCGAGCACATGCCGATGCTATGATAACCCCCATCCACGTGGTGCACAATGCCCGTCACGCCAGCGCTGAGGGGACTGAGCAGATAAAGGGCGCTGCCCCCGACCTCTTCGATGGTGACGTTGCGGCGCAGGGGGGCGTTGTGTTCGTTCCATTTTAAAATATAGCGAAAATCCCCAATGCCAGAGGCCGCCAACGTCCGAATAGGCCCCGCAGAAATGGCATTCACCCGCACGCCGCGGGGGCCCAGATCACAGGCCAGATAGCGCACGCTGGCCTCCAGCGCGGCCTTGGCCACGCCCATGACATTATAATGGGGCATCATTTTTTCCGCGCCGTAATAGGTCAGGGTCAAACAACTGGCCGATTCCCGCAGAAACGGCACCAAATGCCGCACCATGGCCGTGAAGGAATAACAGGAAATGTCCATGGTTTGACGAAAATTTTCCCGCGTCACGTCGTAATAGGGGCCTTTGAGTTCGTTTTTATCCGAATAGGCAATGGCATGGACAAAAAAATCAATCCCCTCTGGCCAAATCTTGCCCAGATCGGCGGCCAAGGCGGCCATGCTGTCTTCGTCGCCCACATCACAGGAAAACACATGGGGGGTATTTAAACGATCTGCCAAGGGCATCACACGCTTTTTCAGGGCATCCCCCTGATAGCTGAGGGCAATATCGGCGCCCGCCTGGTGCAATGCCGCGGCAATCCCCCACGCGATGGATTTATCGTTGGCAACCCCCATAATCAGGCCACGTTTTCCGTGCATCAAGCCATTTGTCACGTCACTGTCCCCCGCAAGCTATGGTTCATCAGGAAAGGCTTTATACGACCAATTCCTGTGACCGGCAA